>NZ_VPEN01000040.1:0-5406 GCF_013417135.1 Acinetobacter sp. YH16051
AATCGGCTAAATAATCGAGCGTATAGGCTTGTTCACTCCAAAAAGTGACACGCCAATCTTTATGAAATGGATTCTTCGTAATGAGATGACTGTAGCCAACGTCTGCTCCAAGTTTATTGGCAAGTCCTGCCTGAACCTTTGAGGCATAGGCTATTGCTTTTTGACTGGCTAATTCACTGGTACACAGTGGAATTTCTAATTTATAGCAAATATGAGCATGACCATTTTTTAAGGTCTGCGCTGTCCAATAGGGCATTGGCAAATTTTCATCATGCCATGCCATGACAGCATCTGAACGATCTATATCAAAAAAGAAGTAATGAAGCATACAAGGCTGATTACCCTGTATGTATTGCATGTTGATTGCCGTTTTTTTCGGTCTTATTTGTAAGCCATACAATAAATCATCTGCACAGTATGGTTTATGAGCAAGATTTTCAAAAAAATCGCTTAATTGAGCGTTATTCACCTTTTGCAACGTCCTTTATGTTGCAAATGCTCAAAACATCAGTAAAATACAAATATCGATTTTGCGTTTACTGATGCTTTAAGTATTTGTTAAACAATGAGAAAAAAGTAGGTTTGCCGACCTGCTTTTTTTTCGCCTAAAAGAAAATCTAACACAACTTTAATATTTTTAAAAGTTATTGATTTTCTTAATTTTATAGCCGTTTTTTGCCAATATACGGCATATAATCTAATTAAATATTTCTCGAAGTATGCAAGATTCTTAAAATAAAAACTCGCTTGGCTTCCTCATCAATTTGAATAATTGCACGGTATGGACTGTCAGAAATAAGCATTTCTCTTGTTCCTAAATTGCCCTTCTTTTTAGTTCGATTTGGTGAGAAATACAGGGTTTCTAGCTGTTCAGTAATTTTTAAATACATCCCTTCTGCTAGTTTTTCGCCCCATGTCTCTATGCCATACGCCAAAATTTCAATTAAATCCTGTTCTGCTTGTGGCAAGTAAGAAACTTCATAGGTCATCTTTTACGGCTCGCTACCAAGTCTCGTGCCTTTTGCATTGCAGTCGCATGTACTGACTTCATTTCTTTCGTATCAGATGGATGCGCTTTCAAAGCATTTAACGCTTCTGTGATTTTCTCTTTTTCCCAATCTTCATAATCATCATCTTGGACATCAAAAAGGCTTTCTAAGTGGGTGCCTTTCACGTCTTTTAATGACAAGAAAACACCAACAGGGCGCTTATTCTTTGTGACTAATACAGGTTCTCGCTGCATCGTATCTAATAACTCACCAAAGCGTGATTTTGCATCTTTCGCTGTAATAACTTGCATGTTCAAACCTCATAAAAGTAGGCGTTTTGTCTATTTTAGACTTTTTTTGAAAGTAATCTAGCATAATTTATTAAATTTAACGCCCAAATCCTCTACTAGCCCTTCTTTCAACGTGTTTTTCTTTCATTTGCTGGCTAATTTGCTGTTCACTTCTCTTAATTTGCTGTTGAGATTGTTTAATTGCTGATTTTGACTGGCTAATTCCTCGTTCTGACTTCTCAATACTTGATTCTGAATGCTCAATGTTTCGATCTGCTCGCTCTGACTTTGATTTATAGCGTTTAGCTCTTTCAATTGCTTCTCTAACGAGTTCAATAAGTCTTTGTAGCGATTCATAAAGTCGTTTGGCATTATCTTGTTCCGCTTGATTAGGATTACTCTGTTTTACGTCCTGCTTTGCTTCTTTTGAGGTGGCTAAGTTTTCAAATAAACTTCCGCTATCCTTCAAAAGCTCCTTTCCATCATTTGACTGGTTAAATGGATTTTCAAAAGGAGTTTTAAAGTTAGATTCTATTTTTCCAATTTCAGTACCATTTGACTGGATGTGGTCTCGTAAGCGTGCGCTTTTTTGCTGTTCTTCGCCATGATATATAGGGTTTTCTTGTCTTCGCTCTCGTGTAAAGTCACCTTCCGCAAGATTTGTTTCTCTAGCGGTGTCTGCTCTACTTTCAGATTGATTTCGGCTAATTCCTGCTGCTTGTTCTGAATTTGCTTCGCTAACCACCAATTTACGCCAAGAAAAATCAGAAACACTGTAATCAACACGCCCAATATTGCTCCCGTGAGAATATTCAAACGCAAAGCGTTTCTGATTTTCGGCTGCTGATCTTGGATGGTCTGAAGGTTTGACCTTAAAATTTTCTCTGTTTCCTTGCTGCTTGCTCTCAGTAAGGCGTTGTAGCTTTCCAAGTGCTGTTTCGTAACGCTCTCGGCTTGTTCTTTGATAATCCTGTCCTGCTCGGCGGTGTTCTTCTGCAAATTGTTTATCAAATTGTCGATTTTCATAAATTACGCCTTCTAAACGAATATTCCGCTTGCCGTCAGGATTCTTAATACTGATTGATCTATCTGTTTCTCTAGCAATCTCAAAGCCTGCACCCTTTAGGGTTTCAACTACATCTTGCCTATTTTGGATATTGCCATTGCTAATTTGCTCAGCAATTGCGGTCCCGATTTGCTCTTTAATTTCTTTGACGCTTTGAGGTAGGTTTTGGCTATTCAAAGTTTTAATTGCTTGAGCTTTCTCTGGTGCATGAGGGTCTGTTAAACCATGCTCAAAATTGATGACTTGTTTCCAGTTTTCTACAAGTGGGCGGTCAGCTTGATCAAAATAAGGCTGTAATCTTTTTCCTGTACTTAATTCCACATTTGGAATGACGAAATTAAGCTCTAAACGTCCTTTATCAGTGTGTTCTATCCAAGTGATGTCGTACTGGTCACGCTCTAACCCAGCAAGCAATGTTTCTTCAAAGCTCTGCATGATGGCTTCTTTTTGGTGTTCTTCGAGGTTTGGTTCCTCAAATGAAAGTACTCCAACCGTATAACGGTTTTGGAAGTCCAAGTTGTCTGCTAATCGTTGGGTTAATTCAGGATCTCCACTCAGTAAAACTGCACCTGGTCTATCCCTATCTTTGCCAAGTAGGTAGTCAATGGTTGCACCTGCACTACCACCGCCCTTATTTCCCAAAAATTTAACGATCATAGTTGGCTAAAATTCCTTGTAGTTGTTCTCGAATAACTGCCAACTCTGCAAAGGCTCTAAGTTTTTCTATATCAGATTCCACAGTATTTACTTGTCTCGCAATCTGATTGAGATTGCCCCCAATGCGTCCTAATGCTGCTAATAGCTGAGGATCTGCCGCTTTATAATTTCTTCTTTTATTTGGCTTCTCATCTAGACAAGTATTTCGAATCCAAGTTGCAAGCTCTCCACCTTCCATACGCTCCAGTAAGGCTTGATGTTCCGCTTCTGTTAAACGGACTTTGATCTCTTTTTTTCTTTTGATTATGTCTTTCTTAGTCATGACTCAATCTGCTTCATGGATTGGATCGGCTTTTTTTATGAGGACAAATTGCCAAGTAAAGGCAATTTACCGCAATAGAAAAAGGCGAAAAGAGGGTCAAGGGATTCTTCCCTTGCAAGGCACAAAAGGTAATCTAGCGAAAACTTTAGTTTTTGTATAGAGTACCCTTTGTGTGTCCTTGCCCTTAAAAAAATTTAGAGTAACCATATGAATAAAATTAATTTACTAGATCATCTAAATAATATAATTTGTCAAAATTTTCTTGCTGAAGAAATAGATTTCTGTACGAATAGTTGTTTAATACTTCAATACTTAAATTTTTTGGAAAGAAGAATTCCCGAAAAAACTCGTAATTGTTTACAAACTTCAGCTTTTAAAGAAGATTTCAAAAAACTAACAACTGACTTACAAAAAGGATTTTTCAAACTAAAAAAAGAA
The DNA here is from genome assembly GCF_013417135.1 of Acinetobacter sp. YH16051. NCBI lineage: Bacteria > Pseudomonadati > Pseudomonadota > Gammaproteobacteria > Moraxellales > Moraxellaceae > Acinetobacter > Acinetobacter sp. YH16051. The sequence goes on from NZ_VPEN01000040.1 coordinate 3,763, forward strand.
ATAGAAAATGGAGAAAATTTAAATAAATATCAAAGTACAAGAATATGTGAAGCTAGTTATACAGATAACCTTTACTTACATGAAAAACTAATACATTTTCATTTGAAATCTGACATGTATCCTAGAAATCCAAAATTTATAGACCGCTCTGGCAGCATAGCAATAGTTCTGATAAATTTTGAAGAAGTAATTTTTATTAAAATAAAAAACCATGGAGGAGATACATGGACAAGCAACGAATACATTAAAATCTTAGATAAAGAATTCCCACAAGCTATTAAAAAGAAAAAACTTATTGGCATAAAAAGCGATAATTATACAAAAAGGGAAATAAATAATTTAAGAAATAAAGGAGCAATATACATTACAGGAAACGAAAATGAAGACGGCTACTGCAACACACTAGACCCAATAAAATCTTTAAACAATAAAGGGAAATTAGATCAAACAAAATATTCACATCTAAAAATAAAAGAAAAGCTATTAAAAGACATAGAAAAGTTAAGCACCAACTTAGAAAATAGTTCACCAGAAGAAATCAAAATACAGATAAAAGAGCTGATATCTGATTTAGGCTCACTTTCCGCTTTTTAATGCGCTTTCGTACGTTAATGACAGAAAATAGTACTTCTGCAAATTTGTTTTCATTAACGTACGATTTTAGATTTTAAGAATTACATACAATTAATTACTAACTGGCTCATCAAACCAACCTTCAATATAAGTACCTTCAGTACCTGTTTGCTTCACTCCACAGTAGAAATTGAGGTTCGTATCTCCAAGATATCCAGTAACTTTCTCCGGTGTATCTGTCATCGGTCTAAGAGTCTGGCCTGATCTATTTTTAATCGTCTCAAGACATTGTGACATGGAGCTAAATTTTCCACCCATTAGTTGAGTTTCAGATTCAGCACTACAACCAACGATAAAAAGAGTAATACTTGCTAATAGAATGTTTTTCATAGTTATTTGTCTTACGATTTAACGAAGTAATATAGTAGCGTATACACTCATTCTTTTATCAATTTATCTGATTTTTTTCTAAATAAGCTATCAAACATCATTTTTTATCCAGTTCCTAATTGTTCTATCAGTAACCATTAATTCAGTTGCTATCTGCTTTTGAGTCATACCCTCTTTCATCATTGCTAAAGCCTTAACTCTTTTAGAAGCATAATTATCCGATCTAATTTTCCCCCCCTTTAGACCACCTAGCTTTCCTTTTCGGCTTTGACGATCAATAAACTCTTGATAGCAGTAGGCATCCTTTTTCCAACAATATGTGGCGATACTCTTAGCTGTAGCTTTGATTTCTGAATAGGGTAATGCTTCTAAAAACGCCTCATTTACGCTTAAACACTGTTTGGTGACTTCCTCTAGCCAAGTGTTGTAAATACCCCCTCTATGCGCTCTAACAGCCGTATATGCCCATTTACGCACGGTATCGAACAGTGTGCAGTTACGTCCAAGTCCTGAAACTTCCTGTTTTTTGCTTAATTTCTTAGGTAATTCTACAAAATCGGCTAAATAATCGAGCGTATAGGCTTGTTCACTCCAAAAAGTGACACGCCAATCTTTATGAAATGGATTCTTCGTAATGAGATGACTGTAGCCAACGTCTGCTCCAAGTTTATTGGCAAGTCC
>NZ_VPEN01000041.1:0-5385 GCF_013417135.1 Acinetobacter sp. YH16051
AAAACTGCTCTAATCGCTTCTTATCGTCTGCTATGGCCTCTCTATATTCCTTCATGGAGGCCAGTAAAATATATAGTTGATCGTCTAAGTCGTTTTGGTTGCTCATAGCGATGGGCCACTTCTTTCATATTTAATACGCTGTGTCTGTTTCATCTTTTGCTCTTGTTCCAATTTCAATCTTTGTCTTTGCTCTTGTTCCAGACGTTGTGCTTCCCGATCTTTCTTCCATTGTTTGAAACCTTGCTCAACATGGTTGAACCCTTGTTCTAAGGTCTTTTCCTTGTGCTGTTGTTTGTTTTGGAGCTGTTGGCTGTTTTGCTGTTTGATCGTATCGTTAAAACGGCTAATTTCAGTATCTATGCCTTTTCTGCGCATCTGGGTAACTTTACTACCCTCATGGATGGTAGCTTGTAGATCCTTGCCTTGATCGGCATAACTACGGTGGTCGATTCTTTCCCGATACCCTGCATGTTCGAGGGCATGATTGGCTAAGTTTGCCCAGGTGGCTCGGATCTGTTTAATTTCTTCCTGGCTTGTTCCCATGCCCAGGCTTTTTCTCTTGGCATTGCTTAACTCAATATCAGTCTTATCCTTTAGCACCAGATTATGATCTTGATCCAGTTCAGCCTTACGTGTAGTCAGCAAGATATGCGCATGATGGTTTTTATCATCCCCTCCTTTGCTGGGTGCATGGATGGCTAAATCTGCAATCACCCCATAACGGTCTACTAATGATTGGGCAAACTCTTTAGCCAATTCTTTTCGCTGTTCTTCGTCCAGTTCATCAGGTAAAGCGATAACCCATTCACGTGCGGTTCGGGCATCTTTTCGATTCTCAGATTTTTCTGCCAGATTCCAAACTTGGCTTCGGTCTAATTCAGTATCCAAGTTAGAAAGAATCTCTGTATAAACCACACCTTCTTTTCTTGTGAAGTCATGGGTTAACCCTGTCCGTTCATCTTTCAATTTTTCTCCTGCACGGTAAGCCATAGATGCAACTGCAGTTCGTCCCGAACTTCGGTTAACGGTCTTAGTAGTACAGTGATAAATTGCCATGCCTTAGCCTTGTGGTGGTTTTGCTTTTGCTTTTAAAAATTGCGTAGCAGTTTTTTGGGGTTAAGGGGAATCCCCTTACGCAAACTTTGACTTGGATGAAATCCAAGTCGTAAGTGCGCATTTCATGAAAACACGATAGCATATAGCCCGCTTGAATTTCAATTCATAGGGCCTTATGCTTGAGTGGTTTTCTATATCCCGAAATCTGAATCATGACAAAATCTGCTGAAAATCTCGAAAAGAAAATTGAAGCCCAGTTAGAGAAGCTGAAACAGTTAAAGGCTCATAAACAAGCTATCGAAGCTAGAGAAAAATCAAAGCAAAAAGAGCAGGAGAGAAAGGACGATACTCGACGCAAAATTTTGCTCGGTTCTTATTTGATTAAAAAAATGAATGACAATGAAGCCAATAGAGAAAAAATACTCGCTGAACTCAACGAGTATTTAATAGAAGATCGAGACAGAAAATTATTTAACCTTTAAAACCTAAACTTCTTAAATGTGGAATAAACTCTTTTTGTTTTTCAGGGTCTATCAGCATGTCTTTAATTCGACTAGCTAAAGCCTCATAACTCTCATTACCAACAGCTAAATGTGATAGGCCCGGTAATTTGGCAAGCTGATTTCCAAACATATTAATTTGCCCATCAGTCATTTTGAAAAACATATCGACGGTATTCATATCTCGACTTGAGTTGATTTTTGGCTTTTCAAATTTTTCTTTAACTTTGAATCTAAACCCCACAACAGTTCTACCCTCTTTTATATTTTCATAAGTTAGATTTAAATCTGTTTGAGAGTTAATTTCTTCTAAAGAAGGCTCTAAAACACGGGTTTTTAAATTAGACATTCGATCATAAGACTTAGGCAATCCTAACTCTGTTTTTATACGATCTAAACTTAATTCAAATTTACCTAGACCCTGATATTTCTTGGCAAGATGATACAGGTCAAAGGAATAATCTTTTTTAAGTCTGAGTACCACTTCTTTTTTATATTTGGTGTAAGGGTTGAGCTTATCAAATTCTTTTAGCATTAAAAGAACTTCCTCAGGAAAGCAAATTGATATTGCTCCATTGTCGTATTTTGCTCGGATTACCCAAGAACAAGAAACTTTTTTCCCCTTTTCATCTGTATAGGTAAAGTACCTACGCAGCATATGCTTACTAGCTTCCTCCATCGACTTATATGCAGAGTGGGTTTTTATATTGCACTCTTTAGCAAAGTTTTCAGCAGTAATAGTAATGGGGTCTTTTTCGGTAGCGTTGGTAACTCTAGCGATAGGACTTGCTAAAACCAATAAACGCTTTTCATCGATAGACATGCTTTTAAAGCATTCTTGAATATTATTTTGTATGACCACCCATGAAGGTGGATAGGTTTTTTTATCTTCCATTTGAAAACTACATACTGAGCAATGTAATTTGCAAAATACCAAGCTGCTGTTTTTTTAGCTATTATTTTTGTAGCTTTTTAACAAAACTACAATAAAAATAATGTAGCTTAATGTCCTCCATTTGTAGTTTTAAATTCCTCCATTTGTAGTTTTAAAAACTGATTTAGTCCTCCATTTGTAGCTTAATATCCTCCATTTGTAGTTTTTTAAAGTTTGAAAGCCTTATGAATAAAGGGTTTGAAGGGGGTCTAAAAGCTTTTAAAAGCTTATTAAAAAGATAAAAAAGGATTTTTTATTTAATACAATTGAAAATAATTTTTTATAATTAATTCTAATTCTTCGTGTAAGGCTGTTTACGGCCGATTAAAAGAAAATAGGTATACAACCATATGTTTACATGTAAACGTTCGAAATACGCGAAACTGTGAGCATAGGGACTATATTTTTATGTATTCCTATGTTAGAGTTTGAACTGTTTGAAAATAAAGCAAAAAAAAGGCACTTGCGTCAACAAGTACCTTTTTTGAAATCTTTAATATCAAATAGCTAACAAATCAAACCAAAGGAGGTTAAAAAAGCCATAAGAATTAATGATTTACGTTTAAAATGCATAAACGATTCTATCATTGATAAACAATTTGTTCAAGTTAGCGAACAGATAAGGCTGATTAACCTCCATTTTTTACAATGGAGGAATCATCATGATTCCAGTTTTACCGGCAGTAGATACACATAAAGCACATATCTTGCACCGCTTATTAAATAGGGTGCCTGTTAAAAACAAAGATATGTGGTCGTCTATTGATTCTAGTTACTCTGCGTGTCGTATTAGCGAATTACGTAGTGATGGATGGAATATTGAAGATCACTATTTATCTGAAGATTCAAAACTGAAAAAACGTGTGCGAGTAAAAGTGTACTTCATACCATCTTTATTAATTAGTGAATTGTTGAAAGAACAGGCAATTCAAGATTTTTTAAGAAGGTTTGAATATCGACAAGCCAGTTAAATAGAAAAAAGGAAGGGTTATCCCTTCCTTTTTTTGCTTTAAAAAACAGACTTTGTAATCAGAGAGAAAAACGCATGAATTTTGATACCAGGTGATCGCTCGTAGGCACTTGCTCGGCTCTTACTAGAATGAGTTTTTTATTAAAATATTTAATCAGTACCGTGGAACAACGATCAAATATCAAACTTGGAACATGATAAATAGAGGAGTTGCCGCCCTGTTGCTCTATGATTCAAGGCAGCAATCTCTAATATAATGATCTTGAAGGGAAAAACAGTTGTATTTCGTATAAGGTCTATTATGCTAATTTTTTAATCCAAATTGGATTCGAAGTAATTAAAGCTTTACTTTTTAATATAGAAAAATTATCTGCATGCTGACTTAATAACTCTATAAGAGGTGGGATTGTAGAGCTATTTAATAAGTATGGATTAAAAATATCATTATGATTTTTAGAGAAAAACTTAACTATATCCTGATCAATATTGGCATATTTCATATACCAATTAGAAAAGAGATATGTACTGATCTTCTCAAGATAAAGAACTTCACAATTTTCATGACGCGGATCTTTTAAGATTTTGTCATGAAAAAGATGCTTTACTTTATCTTCTTGCCCCTCTAAACATTGAACAAAGTAATCATTTCCATAGTAAAGAGCCCCATAGATCTGATTTGCTCCATTAAACTTTAATGCTTCGGTTAAAATTTCATAAAGTTCACTCTTAGAATAAATTTTAGACCTGAACTTACTTACATATAATAATCGTATAGCGGTCATTGGTAATTCGTCTTAAGATATAAATAGTTAAGTATATATAATAAAAAAAATTATTATATAAAATTAGTAATTTTTAGACTGCTTTCTTAAAGCATCCTTTCTTTTATCTTATATCCTTGCACTTTACCTATTGGTAAAATACATACATTCATAATCTATATCGGAAAGTAAGTAATTAAGCATAAGAAAAAAAATCCCAGCAGGTGTAGTGCTGGGATTAGGTGTCTTCTGGGCTTAGTTATTATCGTTATCAAAAAAGTATAACTCAGTTTTTACTTAATTAATTTTCTTTTCAATTAGCTTCAATTTACTTAACTGTTGCTCTTTTTTCTGATCATTTTCGATCTTAATAACTATAGCTAAAATAAAAAGCATCATTATAAAAAATAGGAAAATCAAATGCTTTCTCATTATTTATTCCTTCTTTTAATGTTTTAGCATGCCTTTTCCCATTGCAAATAGATATGACATAAGAAACCAAAATTTAGCTCGATGCTTTGAAATATGGCTTTAGCCATATTTCAAAGTCGGGCAACTTTGCGCTTGCTATAATCTGATTAGCTATGAGAAAAACCAAGCAAAGTACCGATCAACTAATATCTTTTAGGGTCGATCTGGCACCAGTCATAGGTCTTTTCTTTGACACTATTTGGCTGAAATGAATAGCAATTTTTCGTCATGATTCTGACTAGTGTTTCACCATCACTTTCTCTAATTTGTAGTGGATATTTTTTAAGTACAGCCATATCAGTTCTACGTTCATTAATTTCATCTTTGCTTGGCACGTACAAGAATATTGCCAAGATGAATACCATCATCACAGCGACAAACGTGCTGGCAAAAATAATGATAAATTTTAAGTTGAGCCTTTTTGTAGCTTCGTTTAATTCTTGAATACTATTGTTTAATGCAGCTGTATGTTTCTTATTTGCGTTTTCTAGCGATTTTTCAGCCTTATTGAGTACTCCGTTAGCGATTTGGTTGTAAAATACCTCTAATCGCTTGTTATCGTCTGCTATGGCCTCTCTATATTCCTTCATGGAGGCCAGTAAAATATATAGTTGATCGTCTAAGTCGTTTTGGTTGCTCATAGCGATGGGCCACTTCTTTCATATTTAATACGCTGTGTCTGTTTCATCTTTT
>NZ_VPEN01000042.1:0-5375 GCF_013417135.1 Acinetobacter sp. YH16051
AAAGCCAGCCTTTCATGATATATCTCCCAATTTGTGTAGGGCTTATTATGCACGCTTAAAAATAATAAAAGCAGACTTGACCTGATAGTTTGGCTGTGAGCAATTATGTGCTTAGTGCATCTAACGCTTGAGTTAAGCCGCGCCGCGAAGCGGCGTCGGCTTGAACGAATTGTTAGACATTATTTGCCGACTACCTTGGTGATCTCGCCTTTCACGTAGTGAACAAATTCTTCCAACTGATCTGCGCGGGAGGCCAAGCGATCTTCTTCTTGTCCAAGATAAGCCTGTCTAGCTTCAAGTATGACGGGCTGATACTGGGCCGGCAGGCGCTCCATTGCCCAGTCGGCAGCGACATCCTTCGGCGCGATTTTGCCGGTTACTGCGCTGTACCAAATGCGGGACAACGTAAGCACTACATTTCGCTCATCGCCAGCCCAGTCGGGCGGCGAGTTCCATAGCGTTAAGGTTTCATTTAGCGCCTCAAATAGATCCTGTTCAGGAACCGGATCAAAGAGTTCCTCCGCCGCTGGACCTACCAAGGCAACGCTATGTTCTCTTGCTTTTGTCAGCAAGATAGCCAGATCAATGTCGATCGTGGCTGGCTCGAAGATACCTGCAAGAATGTCATTGCGCTGCCATTCTCCAAATTGCAGTTCGCGCTTAGCTGGATAACGCCACGGAATGATGTCGTCGTGCACAACAATGGTGACTTCTACAGCGCGGAGAATCTCGCTCTCTCCAGGGGAAGCCGAAGTTTCCAAAAGGTCGTTGATCAAAGCTCGCCGCGTTGTTTCATCAAGCCTTACGGTCACCGTAACCAGCAAATCAATATCACTGTGTGGCTTCAGGCCGCCATCCACTGCGGAGCCGTACAAATGTACGGCCAGCAACGTCGGTTCGAGATGGCGCTCGATGACGCCAACTACCTCTGATAGTTGAGTCGATACTTCGGCGATCACCGCTTCCCTCATGATGTTTAACGCCTGAGCTCAGCCGACCGAAACCGCGTAGCGGTTTTGGGTCGGCTGCAGCGATTTGTTGGGCGATAGCTTGCCACATTCTCTCAACGATTGGGATTTGATGTACTTTCCGCACTTTGTAGCGCGACCACATCATGCTCCCCCTGGCCGCGAGAGCCCTTCACTCGGGAAACACAAGACAGACCGAGCACGACTGTTGCAAGGGTCAAACAGTACACGACAACCGGCCAAGCCGTGTTGCGCGGCAACAGCGAAATGATCAACGTTCCGATGCTTCCTAGCAGTACACCGCCCAAGCAGAAGTAGACTGCCGTGACCGTTCCAGCAACATGGTCGAATCCTCGAAGAGCGCCATTGGGCGCCACAGATACCGCTGTGGCGACACCAATACCCACTAGCCACATTGGAGCAATAAAGCCTAACACGGACTGCAAAGCCCATATTTCGGTGATGGCAAGCAATACTGCTCCAGCTATCAGGCATCCCATTCCCATTCGCAAGACACTTGGGCTGCCCCACTTGGGTATCACACGCCCCATAAAACGAGCCGTAAACACCATGGCAATTGCCACTGTGGCGAACAGCAGGCTGAAGCCAAGCTGAGACACACCTTGCCTGCCCATCATTAGTCCGGGCGCAATGGAGAAAAAGACGAAGAAGCTACCCATTCCAGCGGCGTAACACAACGTGTACAACCAGAAGTTCAGGCACTTAACGGGGAGTAGCAGCTGCGACCATTGCAAGCCCGCAACTCGTTGCACCCGGGTTTCAGGCCAGAATCGCCACGCTGCTGCAGATGCAGCGATCATGCCCAAACCTAGAAACGCAAAGATAGCCCGCCACCCAAGCCACATGTCGACGAGCGCTCCGAGCAATGGGCCTACCGCCGGGACTATGGCCAGCATGGATCCGAGTATGCCGTAAATGACATTACTTTCCTCGCGACCTGCGTAAATGTCACGTACTGTTGCAAATGTGGAAACAAGGCACGCCGAGGCACCACAAGCCTGAAGAATCCGAAGCCCCAGAAAGACTTCAGCCGATGACGTAAGAGCGAGGCCCATTGACGCCACAACGTAGGCGAGGCCACCTCCCAGTAGAACGGGGCGGCGCCCCAGTCGGTCCGATAGCGGTCCAAACAAGAGCTGACCGGCACCAATCATGACCAAGTACGTTGTCAGCGTAAGCTGAATTGTGCTCGCTGTCGTACCAAGCGCGTTTGGCATAAACGGCACTGCTGGCAAGTACATGTCCATGCCGAGTGATGCCAATAAATCGAACGGTGATAACAACAACACCGTGGCGGCAAGGGAGTACCGCCAACTAAAGTTTTTTGAGCGCACGAAACCATCTCCTTGAACAAAGGATTTGGCGGCGCTCCCGTAGAGCAAAAGGATTCATGAGAACGCCGCAACAACCGAAAAATGAAGGTTGCTGCGGCTTACTTGTCTGCGTTCTTGGAAGTGCTCATCTGCTGACTATCTCATGATTAAATTTGAATCGTAACAACTTTCAAGCAACTCTGCAAGGAGCCTTATTGTGCGCCCAACGCCGGAGTTAAGCCGCCGCGCGTAGCGCGGTCGGCTTGAACGAATTGTTAGACATCATTTACCAACTGACTTGATGATCTCGCCTTTCACAAAGCGAATAAATTCTTCCAACTGATCTGCGCGTGAGGCCAAGTGATCTTCTTTTTGTCCCAGATAAGCTTGCTTAGCTTCAAGTAAGACGGGCTGATACTGGGCAGGTAGGCGTTTTATTGCCCAGTCGGCAGCGACATCCTTCGGCGCGATTTTGCCGGTTATTGCGCTGTACCAAATGCGGGACAACGTAAGCACTACATTTCGCTCATCGCCGGCCCAGTCGGGCTGCGAGTTCCATAGCTTCAAGGTTTCCCTCAGCGCCTCGAATAGATCCTGTTCAGGAACCGGGTCAAAGAATTCCTCCGCTGCCGGACCTACCAAGGCAACGCTATGTTCTCTTGCTTTTGTAAGCAGGATAGCTAGATCAATGTCGATCATGGCTGGCTCGAAGATACCCGCAAGAATGTCATTGCGCTGCCATTCTCCAAATTGCAGCTCGCGCTTAGCCGGATAACGCCACGGGATGATGTCGTCATGCACGACAAGGGTGACTTCTATAGCGCGGAGCGTCTCGCTCTCGCCAGGGAAAGCCGAAGCCTCCATAAGGTCATTGAGCAATGCTCGCCGCGTCGTTTCATCAAGCTTTACGGCCACAGTAACCAACAAATCAATATCGCTGTATGGCTTCAGGCCGCCATCCACTGCGGAGCCGTACAAATGCACGGCCAGCAACGTTGATTCCAGATGGCGCTCAATGACGCTTAGCACCTCTGATAGTTGGTTCGAAATTTCGATGGTCACCGCTACCCTCATGATGTCTAACGCCGCCATAAGTTGCGGCTTTGGAGTTGATTGTTTTGTGGTAGCGTAGCGTTAAACCACAAAACAAGCGACGGAAAAGCCGTCAACTTGATGGCCTTGTTAGCCTTATCAGCGCGACTGTGATGTATAAACGTCAAAAATTGAATGACCAATTTTAACAATCGCATCATTTCGCTCTGCCATTGAAGCCTGTGTTTGAGCTAGATAGATGCTCACAATAATTGGGGCTTGATGCTCACTCCACACAACTGCTGTAATACTCCGAGCACCAAATCCGCCAGCACCTGAGCGATCCGCAATGTTCCATCCCGCCGGCAATACTGAACGTAGTAAATTACCAGTGACTTGATTGTTCACCATCCAAGACTCTAATTTTTTCTGGTTCATTTCAGATAGCGCGGAACCAAATAAAAATTTATTCAAAGTACTGGCTATTGCCTTAGGAGTTGTCGTATCCCTCAAATCACCGAGCTTACCTTCATTTAAATCAGGCTCAATACGGTCTAGACGAGTCTCTTTGTCCCCAATTTGTCTTAAAAAATCAGTAACGCCTTTGGGGCCACCTACAGCACTTAGGATGATATTTGCCGCAGTATTATCACTTGTAGTCATAGTTGCGAAGCACGCATCATCGAGTGTGATTGCCTGCCCTACTTGCTTTTCTATTACAGGGGAATAGGTCACAAGATCTGCTTTCTTAATCTCGACTGTACTATTGGGATTAACTTTTCCTTGCTCAGCATCATATAGTAATTTAGCGCAAGCTATTGTTTTAAAAGTACTTGTTAACGGGAAGCGCTGATTGCCATTGTAATCCCAATATTCTCCATTTTGAGTATCAAGAACGGAAACACCTATACGAGCAGAAAGAGAAACTTCAATTGCCTTAACGTCTTGTTCAACTTGCTGAAACTTTGAACTACTTGCAAAAACCACGGATGGTATTAAAAGCGAAAATGCCAATAAAAACTTCATGTAAGTAACCCCATAATTTTGATTGTCACACATTTTATATAAAAGCATGAGGCTCCATAATATGGCTAACGCCCGCCTCAACTGCCGGAGGTTAATGGCGCCTTTTTTGCAGCTCCACCGCAAAAAAAGGTGACAGTAACCGGAGGTCAGATTGCAGGCGCTTGTTAACTCTTTTGCCAGATTTGATAACAATAGTTAATGTTAGACTCGAAATCTTGCTCAAATACCAACTTGAATGTATCTGGGATTTCAGGAAAAACTATGTCTCCATCTCGCTCGATGTCGACTGTTGAAATATGCAAAGTATCTACTTTGGAAATCAAGCTTTTGTATATTTCACCACCACCAGAAACGATAACATGATCCGTGATTTCCTCTAAATTTATTAAGGCATCCTGAATTGAGGAGAAAACCATTACACCCTCATCATTCGTAGAAAAATTAGAGCGAGTTACAACTGCATACTTTCGATTTGGGAGAGCGCCCATTGACTCAAAAGTTTTGCGTCCAACTAAAAGCCATTGATTATATGTAATTGCCTTAAATAGAAGTTGCTCGCCTTTGGCGCTCCATGGAATATCTGGTCCATTACCGATAATACCGTTCTTCGACTTGGCAGCCATTAGTGATAACTTCACGATTTCTCCCTCGAGTTAACTTTGTTTTAGGGCGACTGCCCTGCTGCGTAACATCGTTGCTGCTCCATAACATCAAACATCGACCCACGGCGTAACGCGCTTGCTGCTTGGATGCCCGAGGCATAGACTGTACAAAAAAACAGTCATAACAAGCCATGAAAACCGCCACTGCGCCGTTACCACCGCTGCGTTCGGTCAAGGTTCTGGACCAGTTGCGTGAGCGCATACGCTACTTGCATTACAGCTTACCAACCGAACAGGCTTATGTCCACTGGGTTCGTGCCTTCATCCGTTTCCACGGTGTGCGTCACCCGGCAACCTTGGGCAGCAGCGAAGTCGAGGCATTTCTGTCCTGGCTGGCGAACGAGCGCAAGGTT
>NZ_VPEN01000043.1:0-4965 GCF_013417135.1 Acinetobacter sp. YH16051
GGTTTGTATATCTCCCATTTTCTTTTAGAAGCTGCTCAATAGCGTCATATACGTCTTGCTTGGTCACAGCACTTGAAATTTTGTTATTCACTTAGTTACTCCAAAGTGAGTTATTGATTTTATTTACTTTACTAAACTTAGTTTATTTAGTTTAGTTTAGTTCATTTAGTTTAGTTTATTCACTTCACTTTAGATAGTGTAATTCATTCCAAAATTTAAAGTTTGAATCGGTGCAGTTTTGGCAAAAAAAGTATAAAAAAAACCATTCTTAGAATGGGTCATACCTGTAGCCATCATCTTTACTTGGCGATGGTGTTGGTGTTGGTGTTGGCTCAATATCTCGCACCTGGCTAACTTCAACTGGTTTTTTAAATCGGTCTTTGGCTGTATCGAATAGAGAATCTAGGCGGTCATGCTCACGTTGAGAGAAGTAAGTACCTAACCGCTTTTCAGCAAATTTCACCATTCTCTTATCATTGGCAATCATCTGTTGAATGTGATCACGCATCTGGTCTGTCATGTCTTTTTCTTGGCGTGAGAAGTGCTGTAAAGCGTTGTACTTCTCGCATATAGCTTCATACAGCTCAGTCCCCATCGGATTTTTTTTGTGATACTTCAATTCTTGTATTTCAGCCCAATATTTCACGTCTTTGGCTGCACTAACATAGCTGTATGAGAATATACGTGCAGCATCAATTGGGCTTTTCGGTTTAATAGCAAAGCCTTTGGAATTGATAGCTGTTAATACTCGATTGCTTTCTTTAATTGTGTGGTCAAATCTCTCAGTGAGTCTTCCAAAGTCGTTAAGCGTTCGCTGACTTCTGTGGTATTTAGAAGTGAGCTGGCGGTAGAAATCTGTGAAAGGGTCTGTGTTAATTTCGATTGAGTATCCTGAATATCTTTGAGCATCGGCTGAATTTGCTGATTGATCTTGTCTTGGACTAACTGATCTATATTTGATTCCCTCAAGGCACTGGTTAAGGTTTTTTCCAAATAAGCCTGCGTTTGTTTTGAGAATCCTTTGATAGATTCGTTCAAAAAGTCCACTGGTGGCTCTTCTTTCATCTGTTGAAGTAGTGCTGCGCTGCGCTTCTCCAATTGCTCGATATATATCTTCTGTCCGTCGATGCAGTTCTGTTGCAGCTTGTTTTGCTCCTTCAAAAGACTGACTTGCTGACTGATTAGCTGAGTTAATTCGCTCATTTACTTCACCAATGAAATTATGATCAGGATTAGCAGTAACGCTGTGCATGATACTGACAAAATTAGACTGATTTTCTGCTGTTGTTGCTGTGTCTGCTGTTGCTCTAAGCTCTGAATATTCAAGTTTTCGGCTTGCTTCACTAAAGTTTGGACTTGATTCAATAACTCTGCTGATTTCTGTGTGAGCTTGTAAACTGACTCCGTTTGGTCTTGGGTTTTGCTGATCAAAACTTGACTGTGCTGTAGTATCTCGTTGTCTATGATCTGTAAGCGTTTCAGCGTATCTGTCTGCAAAGAATCTAGCTCTTGATTCAGTTGCTCGTTGAAGTTTGTTATAGAGTTCATTAACTCGTTTTGCATCGACTTCATTTGCTCTTGATGCGCTTTGATCTGCTTCTGCTCTAGCTCGATTTTCTGCGTAAGCAGTGACATTGAATCCATCTTTATAAAACTCCCCTCCGAGCTTCACGGCTGTCTTATCACCGTGTAATTTGACTGAAATAGTGTCTTTAGCGTTTCGTGTGATGATTCCATATTCAGCAAGCGTTTGGACAACATCGTTACGGTCTTGAATCACGCCTGCGTTAATGCGTTGGGCAACGATTTTATTTAAAAGCTCTTTTTTTTCAGGCTTGGTTTTACCTGCAAAATTAATTTCAATGGCCGCCAATCTTTGTGAATGCGTGTGGTGCGGTAGCTGTACATCAGCTTTCAAAATTGCGAGGTCATCAGGTTTGGACCAGCAATGTTTTTCGTTTAAATAATCTCTGAGTTTATCGAAGTATTTTTCGTGTCCGGGAGGAGCAATATTTAATGACTTACCTGTTCCAAGATCGACACGCGGCACCAAAACATGCACATGCTTTGAACCATCTTGCGCAACATGCAAAACAGCATTCATGTGATAGCGTGTCGGGTCTAAATCAGCAAAAGCATGTTTTTCAAATTGATCTAATGTTTCTTGAATCTGTGCATCAGTCGGATTGTCTTGTTTTGACCAAGCGATTACTGCTGACGAATAGCGGTAATCAAAATCTAGGCTTTCAGTAATGGCAACAAATGTTTGTGCATCACCTCTGAGCGTCTGAATATCAGGACGCAAATCGCCTTTTGCATCTTTTTCAGCAAGTAAATAGCCAACCGCTTTGCGTGGACAGCCTTTCCCATGTTTCGTAAATTTAATGTGCATCGGTTTCGACCTCCACTAACTCAACGGCTTTGACTGCTCGGACTCTCGCATTCTCGATAGCGGTATCGGACATTGTTGTTTTTTTAATTTCACCAATCACGCTATGTATATCTTCTTGGATTGCTTGAAGCACTTGCAGACACTCGATAAAGCTAAATTCTTGAGTGAGATCCAACTCTTGTTGTTTGTCATTTTTAATTAGGTTCAAGGCTCTAGCACACTGATTCAGATTTGTACCGACTCGACCAAGTTCGAATAATACGGCTGGGTCTACTTTTGGTGGTGGTCGATGATGCTTTTTTTGCTTGAGTGGAAATGTGGGTTTCACATAGTTTTCAATTTCAACTAAATGAAATTCTGCACTAATCGCATTTTTAATTAGTCGATTGTTGAAGTCACTAAACTGTAAGTTTCTTTTCTCAAGAAAATCATCAAGCTGATTTTTTTCATCAACTGTCAGACGTAGACGTTTAACTTCTGATTTCGGATTGATCTTTTTAAATTTTGTTAAGTCTTCATCATCCATTTTTACCACTCCCCTGCTTATGGTTTTGGATGGGGGTTTGGGGGCGAAGCCCTCAACAAGACTTCTGTGCTACAACTTTTCGGAACTGCGTAGCAGGGCTGAAAATTGTAGCTACAGAGTAGGCTTGCTTAATTACAATAGCATCTTGAATTTGTAATAACAATGTTCGGTACGAATGTTGTTATACAAGTTCAAAGGCTATCTGTAATTGCGGTATTTGATGTTGAGGTATTTGATGTTGAGGTGTTTGGTGTTTGAGGTGTTTGGTGTTTGAGGTGTTTGGTGTTTGAGGTGTTTGGTGTTTGAGGTGTTTGGTGTTTGAGGTGTTTGGTGTTTGAACTTTCTAATTGTTTTTAGTTATTTTCTATTTAACTTATAAAACAAGAATAATAAAAACCCCCACTTTAAAGCTAGGGAAGATTCAAAACAAACCCCAAGAGGGGCTGTTATCTGATATGGCTTATCTGCTATCACTTTATCAAACCTTTTTTCTTGCGCCGATAATATGTAGCTTGACCAATTCCAAGGGCTTCCCAAGGCTTTTTTGAACGCTCTGAATCAGCTTTAGGGCCACGTTTGGACTTGGCACCTCCCTTCGCACCACGTTTAGCTTGAATCTCGCTGAAATCTCCATAGCTGAAACGCTGCCAAACCCATTTAGCAATACTCTTTGATGTCGCCTTTACTTCGCTATACGGTAAAGGTTGTTCAAAACCGCTATTAATCGCTTCTATTTGCGCCCTGACGGCTCTTTCCCACTCGTGGCTAGAGTTGTGGTGCATGTAGTCTCTAATCGCCTTATACGCCCAATGACGCCCTTTCTCGAACATGGTGACATTGCGACCTAAACCAACTACTTCAAGTTTTTTCGGTATCTTCTTCGGCAGATCCACGAAGTCAGCAAGATAATCCAGCGAATACGCTTTATCAGTCCAAAAAATCGTCCTCCACTGGTCATTGAGAGGATTTTTTGTGATCAAATGAGAATAACTGAGATCAGCACCCATTTTGAGTGCAAAAGCGTAGTAAATAGCTTGTGCGTACTTGATTGCTTTCACACTAGCAAACTCGCTTGTACAAAGCGGTATCTCAAGCTTGTAGCAGTGATGGCAATGACCGTTGATTGGGTTCTGTGTTGTCCAAAACGGCTGTGGCAAACCTGCGTCAAACCAGGATAAAGCGGAATCTTCTTTGTCATCATCAAAGACAAAGTAAATCGTCATAAGTGGCGGATTAACTTGAATATAGGGCTTTTTAACCGCAATAGATTTGGGACGAATAAGCATATAGCCTGGTTTTTCGTCCATACAATAAGGTTTAATCGGTAGGTCTTGATAAAAAATTGACCGAAAATCAGTGTCTTTTGCTTCACATTTATTCATTTATAACAGTAACCGCTTGCAAAGCTCGCAAACACTGCTAAAATTAAGACATATTCAGGTGTTTAATTTTTAGTGTTTTCAAGCATTTAAATTAAAATTCCGAAGAAAGACAGGACGGCAATCCTGTTTTTTTTCGCCTATGAAAATGTAGCACTATTTTCAGTAAAAGCATACTGCAGTAAAAACAGTGATTTAGAGATGCTTTTTTTTTCGAGTACAGCAATGTAAAACATTGCTACGCAGAAAAATAAAGGGTCATCTTCTACTTTTACGCTTGATCACGTTGAATGCTTGATTTAACTCAATCGGGTCATAGTTCAAGCTTTTACACAAAGTAAAAAAGTTTTGATTGTCCATTTTTTCATGACACCAATTTAGCTGTAACAGCCAATGTTTTTCTGCATTTAATTGTTCGCACACATCATGTAAATAAGACAAGTCTACATTTTCCATTTCAGAAAAAGTAAGCATTGCAGCATAAGCAACGTCACTGATTGATGATGTTTCAAAGTGCTCGCTAATATCTATTTTCATAATTTTTTCATCTCCTACATTGTGAATCCGTTGTCATTATTACGTTCAATAGCTTTTGTTTCAGGCTTCGCCTGAAATAACGGCTTAACTTCGTTTTCTTTTTTATCAAGATCATTTAAGCGATATTCGTT
>NZ_VPEN01000044.1:0-4935 GCF_013417135.1 Acinetobacter sp. YH16051
ATTCCGGCTCTGCCTCCGAATCACGCTGCGGTATCGAAAGATTACAGTGCGTACCTGATAAGAGCACCAATCAACGGACTAGGGATTTCTTGGATTGCACCGTCGAAAGAAGCCCAACCTAACCAGAAGTACCAAACTTAGCTAAAGGAACAAGCTAAGAAGCCATGACCCAATAACCGATCATGGAGAAAAGCAAAGACAGAATGATGATGTCGCTTCGCTCCGTTTTGATTAGTACCACATTGGGGCATTAGGTGTGTATTTGATTTTTATTAGTCGTCCCACTTAAAATAGGCTAAATGAGCTAAAGAATTGTCCATGTCGTACGTGGTCTTTGTGGTATTAGTAAGCGTTAGATCGTCATCCCAAAAAGAAGCGTCTTCGGGGCCCATAATCTTCAATGCACCTATTGTGCTACCATAACCCATTCCAACATGCTTAGCTGTCTGAGTAGCAACTTCTGACAAATCAAGGTCAGTATCCGAGTTATAACTATTAACTAATGCATTAGATATACTCGATACGCCAATACCAACTCCAACAGCCATTCCAATCTTAGATTCTTTTGATAAACTCAAACCATTAGTATCAACCACTTTCTCCACAAGGTACTGCACCGCAGAAGACCCAGCGACTGAACCAATAATGCTTGCAACAGAAGATACACCGCTATTAGTGTC
This sequence comes from Acinetobacter sp. YH16051, assembly GCF_013417135.1. Classification (NCBI taxonomy): domain Bacteria; kingdom Pseudomonadati; phylum Pseudomonadota; class Gammaproteobacteria; order Moraxellales; family Moraxellaceae; genus Acinetobacter; species Acinetobacter sp. YH16051. The sequence continues at coordinate 681 of NZ_VPEN01000044.1, forward strand.
GTTATTGCAAACTGCATTTAGTGTAGAGCTAACCCCCCCCACAGTGGCAGCTAGAATTACTCTGGTGATAAGACCTTTTCGCGCTCGTTCATGTGTCATCATAGCTAATGGCTCGCTACTCTGACTTACCTTATCGTCTTTCATTTTTATCCTTATAATCCATTTGCAACGTTTTACTATTTTATCACACCCCCCGCTAAAACTTACCAATAATCAATAAGGTCATGGAGACAGTCCTAGGTGGTCATCAAAAACCATAAATGTATGGATACACAATCAAGCTCAAAGTCATAGAGAACGAAAATTTACTCAAGAAAATCACGCAAGAATGGAAAATACTGAAAATTGTAATGAGCCTATCGATTTTTAGTGCGACTAATCCACGTTATGTAAAAAGCCAGCAATTTGCTGGCTTTTTAGCTTTTAAATAATACCATTTGAAGTACGTGTACCATTAAAAAAGATACACGTACTTCAAAAGGGTAGATTACCGTGCAAACAGCCTTAATGCGACAGAACCGTTCACAATAAGCGTTAGTGGGTATAAATTTTAATAATTATAATTTTTCGTAGGTATGTACTAAAATGATGATAGGTAAAATAGAAAGAAATATAAATATTAGTAACACTTACCTAAAATTGTCTCAAGAAGATGAAAGTGCCGCTTCAGAGTTAGCAAAGTTAGGTAAATATCGGGTTGCTTGTTATTTGATTTTACAATCAATGGAGAAGTTAATAAGGAGTAAGATTTTTTCACTTATCAATGCAGATAACGATTTTTTTAGAGATGAAAATAGAAATCATTCTATAGAATCAGCATTTGATATGCTCATTAATATACTATCAACCGATAATATTCAGAAAGAGCAAATTCGAGCACAATTCGCTTCTAATGTTTTGCTTAAAACTAACTCGAACCACTTACACAATAACTTGAGATACCCATATTTCCAAAAAAGAAAATCTCATTATGTTCTATTAAATGTTGATGCCAGCGATTACGAAATTTTGGTTTCTAGATTAAATGTATTGAAATCATTTATCAAAGATATACATCTTCTTTAATTTTGTGTTACTCAATACTGAATTTTTAAATTGGAACTGTAATTTCTGAAGAAAGAGAGCATAGAGGCCTAAATCAAGCTTCTGCATCTCAGTTATGTGGAATGACTCAGTCAACATTAGCCAGGGTTGAAATTGGTAGGGCATCGACCATAGAAAATGTATTAAAAATTTCTCATGGGTTTGAATTGGAACCATGGCAGCTCTTTAAAGTTGCTGACGATAGAGTTAAAGCTCTTAAATCTCAGGGTTATGAGGTTGAAACGGAGCTGCCATCAGAGAAAGAACTAAAGGAAAATAGTGCTGAATGGGTAACAACAAAAACAATTATAACTCGAGCATCCATAATCGGACTGACTGCAGCCGGTGTTGCAATTGTTGATGGCGTAATCCCTTATATAAATAAGTTTATGAAAAAGAAGTAAATCTCTGAGAGTTATATTCCACACTGATTGCGGCGGGGTTATTCATTAGAATTCGACGTAATGACATTCCTAATCAAACTCCATGACCTAACCAACTGTTTGGTTAGGTCATGGAGATAGTCCTAGGTGGTCATCAAAAACCATAAATGTATGGATACACAATCAAGCTCAAAGTCATAGAGAACGAAAATTTGCTCAAGAAAATCACGCAAGAATGGAAAATACTGAAAATTGTAATGAGCCTATCGATTTTTAGTGCGACTAATCCCTTTTATGTTAAACGCTACAAGTCTTTCATGTGGCGTTTTATCGCACCTTCATTTTCATCCAGCCATTCTTTAATCCGCTCTTCTTCCTCTTGCTCTTTACGCCACTTATCAAGGTCTTCTTGCCTATACTTTCTTTTCCTTGAAACGATTTGATTCAATCTTTTCCATTTTCGCATTTCTGTTTCTGGTTTCGTTTTCATGTAATCACCATCGGCTAATAAATAAACAAATTGTTCTTGCTTTTGATTATCAAAGAGTAAATCACAATATCAAACGATATTCCCCGATTTATCCACCGTGAATGTGGATTGTTTTAAGACTTACTAGAAGAATTTCACATGAAATAAAAACTTGTTAAAAACGCACTCAAAAGCTCGCAAAACCGTTCTAAACTTTCAACGTGGTTTTGGGTGTTTTATAGGGGGATCGTGTCTTAAAATCGATTTGAGGGGATTTAATGCGGATGAATGGGCGGTTTTAGCAAGTTAACTCGCCCATTTAACATAATGGGTCTTATACGTAGCCATTTTTAGATGACTTAATAAATTTCTAACCTACAGATGTACAAAAGCCCCGTGACAGTATCACAGGGCTTTGGTACTCTGAATCGGTGCATTCGCTGCTACGATTAGAAAGCTCAATCCAATCTTAGCAGCGTGAGAGACGCTTGTCACGTTCTCATTAAATACCAGCCAACGACATTAACCCAAATGCACCACTTGATTGACTCGGACTTGGCTCGGTCCCCGAAAGGATAAACAGGCAAATTGTGGTAATAACGTACCGGAAAACGAAATTCCGGCTCTGCCTCCGAATCACGCTGCGGTATCGAAAGATTACAGTGCGTACCTGATAAGAGCACCAATCAACGGACCAGGGTTTCTAGGATTGCACCGTCGAGAGAAGCCCAAACTGACCAGAAGTACCAGACTTAGCTAATGGAACAAGCTAAGAAGCCATGACCCAATCACTGATCATGGAGAAAAGCAAAGACAAAAAGACGTTGTCGCTTCGCTCCGTTTTGATTAGTACCACATTGGGGCATTAGGCACTTTTTTGCTCAAAATTTGAGCCTGAGAGTTCAAATAGGCATGAAAAAATTCAAAGCCAAACCAATTTTAAATTGTTCGTAGTCAATAGGTTGTCTCATGTATTCGATTCCTGTTATGGAAATCAACCCCATTCAACCATAAAAAAGGGAAGCCGGTAGGCTTCCCTTGGAAACGTCGATATTCAATACCGAGCAAGTGAGAATAGTAATACTAGCTTGCTTCTCTGGTATGGCAACTATTAGTTTTTAGGCTCAACGGAGAAAAAAGAACGTTTAATGCAGTTTGCAATTGCAATAAAATCAGGCTGATAACCGTAGTTAATCCACGTTATGTAAAAAGCCAGCAAATTGCTGGCTTTTTTGCTTTTAAATAATAGCATTTGAATCACCCTGTACCGCTAAAAAAACCATACGTACTTCAATTTGAACCTAGCGGTGTTAATATAGAATCATCATAATAGTGATAATTAGAAGTGAATACGGAGAGAAAGATGCATTTTGATATAGCCAATGACACCCTTTTGGGGATCAAGGATCTATGTGAAAAATTAGGTATCAGTAAATCAACGCTGAATAGAATTCGACGTAATGACATTCCTAATCAAATTCCTTTCCCTCAACCAACCGTTTGGTTAGGTCATGGAGATAGCCCTAGGTGGTCATCAAAAATCATAAATGTATGGATACATAATCAAGCTCAAAGTCATAGAGAACGAAAATTTGCTCAAGAAAATCACGCTAGAATGGGAAATGCTGAAAATTATAACGAACCTACCGATTCTAAGTGCAACTAATCCCTTTTATGTTAAATGGGCGAGTTGATTAGCGAAAACCGCCCATTCATCCCCATCAAAGCCCCTCAAATCGATTTTAAGACACGATCACCCTATCAAACCCCAAAAATCACGTTGAAAGTTTAGAACGGTTTTGCGAGCTTTTGGGGGCGTTTTTAACATCATTTGATTAGCAATGAGATCTCACCGTTAACCCTCAAAACAATGACTTTCATTTTGCCACTCATGAAACGATGAACGGGCAGATAAAATTTTTATCTGCCTGTGAATCGTTGGACAAGCGCAGCGCGTCAGAAAAAAGACTCGTAGAGGCTTCGGGGTATCAGGGATCCCCCTGAGTACGCGACTGTAGACAAACGGCAATAATGTCCCCATTATGTCCCCGTTTGTCTGCGGTCGATGTCGTGCCTGTAATTTTGTATTTTGCGATATTTTTAACAAACCAATTAAAAACGCATAGGTAACACACCTTAGAGCCTTGTACGTCAACGTTTTTAGACAACAAAAAAAAAGGGGAATTAATGGCGGAGAGCAAAAAAACAACAACGGTGAGCTTTAGAATTGAAGATGATCTCAAAGATAAACTTCAAATCATTGCTGAACGAGAAAATAAAACTATCACCAACAAAGCACGTGAAATCCTCGCTGAATCAC
>NZ_VPEN01000045.1:0-4902 GCF_013417135.1 Acinetobacter sp. YH16051
CTGAGAACTGCCTTGTTTTGAAACTTGGTTGGCTTTAATTAGTTTTTAGTATTCTTTATAGAAAATGCCTCGATCAAGGGGCATTTCTAACAATCATTTAACATAAAATTTCTTATGCGAAATTACATACCAACTTTAACCACATTGTGGACAGGTTGGATTTTAGAGATAAGAAAAACTTCTAGGGCATTTGCTAAATAAGCCGTATCACGCTCAAAGCCTATTGTAATGATGGATCCAGCATCTTTCAGTCTTGGATCTATCGCAATATATTCAGTTTTATCTTCATTCCATCGGCAATATTTCATTACCCTGGCGCTTAAGCCATTACCACGATAACGGCCAGCACCTCTAGAAGTCCCAACACCGATATAAGTCACTAAATCCCCTTTGACAAACGCATATACACCTTGTTTATCGTAATTAGGAATTTTTCCAAAATTAAAATGTACTGGTGACCATTCAGGAGGCTTTCCTAATAGGTCTACATTCCAGTGATGTTCGAAGAATAATTCTGTATTACGTATTAACTTATTAAGTGTTGGATCTTCCACTACTTATCCCTCAAAATTTATAAATTAAAAAGCTTTCGGTCACGCTCATCTGTTAAATACTTATCCATCTGAGCAATTAATTTAGCTCTGGCTTGTTCATCATCTTCAGTGATCTTTAGCATACAGGATCCAATTAAAATTTTGCGTCTGGTATCATCCTTTCGAGCCTGTTCTTTCTCTTTGGCACGTTCTCTTGCCAGTGCTGCCTGTCTTTGAGCCTTTAGCTGCTTTAGCTTTTCTTCCTGTGCTTTGATTTTGCTGTCTAGTGTTTCAGTAACGCTCATTAATCCAATACCATCATCCTGGGAAACCATCCCTAACATAAGCGCACTTGAATATGCATTCAAGGTGCTATATGTATAGTAATGTTTTCCTCGAAGAGCGCACTTATGCAAACTTCGTTTGCAAGTACGATTGGGGTCTCCCCAATACCCCGACAACCGTATCCACGGTTGTATTTCACTACGTGAAAATTTAAAAGCGAAAAATAGGCATGGCGATTTACCACTTTTCAGTCAAAACCGTAGCACGATCAGCAGGGCGTTCCGCCACTGCTGCAATTGCCTATCGGGCAGGTGAAAAGATCTATTGTGAACGTGAGGGCCGAGAACATGATTACAGCCGAAAAACAGGTGTGGAATATAAAGAAATTTATTTACCCGAAGGCGCACCAGAACATTTAAAAAACCGGGAAAGACTCTGGAACGAAGTTGAACAACGGGAAACCCGAAAAAACTCGACAGTTGCCCGAGAATTTGAAATCGCTTTTCCAAGTGAATTAAATCAGGAACAACGCCTGGCCATGCTCGAAGAGCTATGCGCCAGTATCGTGGACAGACACCAGGTAGCCGTCGATGCCTGTATTCATGCACCGCATACTGGATCTGGTAGTGATGAACGCAATTATCACGCGCATATCCTGATGAGCACACGCAAACTTACTCAGGAAGGCTTCACCGAGAAAACCCGGGAACTGGATCAGAAACACAGTGGAGAAATCGAACACTGGCGCGAACACTTTGCCGATATCTGCAATATGCACCTGGATCTGGCTGGATACACTGCCCGAGTCGACCACCGCAGCTACAAAGACCAGGAGAATGGTTTAGAAGCCACGCTGCACGAAGGGCCGAAAGTCACCGAACTGCGCCGAAAAGGGATTGAGACCGAAATCAGCCGAAGCAATGACGAAATCAAACAGAGAAATCAGGCTCAGCTGCAATACAGCAAAAATATGGATCTGCTGATTGCTGAAAATGAGATCAAACTCAGCACACTGAAAACAGAACAGCAGATCCAAATCAAAAATAGCGCTAAAACGCCACCAATTGACGAAAAAGCCCTGTTTGAGGAAAAACAGAGGGAAACCCTTGGCAAAGTGCTAAAACGCGAAATCAGCGCAAAAGACGCGAATCTAGACCTGGATTTCATGCAGCGTAATCTCAAACAAGCCGAAATAACCCTGACCAAGCACCACAAACATCAAAATGAGTTCAATCAGCAGCTTGCCCAGGAGATCGTGAAAAGCGGACTCAAGCAAAGTCATGACAAATTGCAAAGCCTGGTCGATCAACACAACGAATTAACTCAGAACAAACCCTTACTGTTTGGAAAAAAAGCCTGGGAAGCCCAACGTGATGCGATTTACCAGGAGCACAAAAAGCTGAAAGGTCAGCATGAACACCAGAAAAAACATGGTGTGAAGGATTTATTGGAAAATGACAAATTCAAAGAACATGCCTGGAAGCAGTACCAACAACAACATCCAGCCAAAGCCAAGCAATACCAGACTCTATACCCATCCTATCAAGTCATTAAAAAATGTGTGGATGAGATCAAAGCAGAACAACAGATGAAACTCAGACAGGAACAACAGCTCAAAGCACAGCAACATGCGCCTAAAATGAAATCTCGTGGCATGAGTCGCTAAACAGAGCGAGTGTCTACGAGCGAACTGAGAAAATTTGCCCATCCCTTTCCCTGATTACAAGCTCCCTATCCATCAATCACCTGCTTTACAGAGCATCCCGAATGGGTGCGAACTTTCCAAATTTGATTCCTAAACCGAGCGTAGCGAGAAAAAAAGCTCATGAGCGAAGCGAATTCCGAGCTGCTTTTGATCTTGCTTTTGCTTTTTCTCAAATTCACGAAAATATGAACCAAAAATTGCCCCGACGAATCGAGCGAAAGCGAGATTCAATAGAGTTTGAGCGAAGCGAAAACCAAGGGCAATTTTTTACTCCCTGGGCTTTTAATTATTTTTAAGCTTTTAAATGCTTTTAATTAAGCTGTAATCCTTTATTCATAATGGTTCTAGAGATATTAAAACGAGGTTTACCTTGCATTAAAACGAGGTTTACCTTGCATTAAAACGAGGTTTACCTTGCATTAAAACGAGGTTTACCTTGCATTAAGCGAGATAATTATATAACCTCGTCTTATTGAATTAAAAATATAATCTTTTCATATGAAAACAGAACTAGTTGTTAAAGATAACGCCTTAATCAATGCCAGTTATAACCTCGATCTAGTTGAACAGAGGTTAATTCTCCTAGCTATTGTTGAAGCAAGGGAATCGGGTAAAGGGATAAATGCTAATGATCCACTAACAGTTCATGCTGAAAGTTATATTAATCAGTTTGGTGTACATCGAAATACGGCTTATCAGGCGTTAAAAGATGCTTGCGATGACTTGTTTGCAAGACAATTCAGTTATCAGAGTCTTAGTGAAAAAGGTAACACTATTAATCACAAATCAAGATGGGTGAGCGAGGTGGCTTATATTGATAATGAAGCTGTCGTTAGACTTATTTTTGCCCCTGCTATTGTGCCTTTAATTACTAGGTTAGAAGAACAATTTACAAAGTATGAAATACAACAAATAAGTAATTTAACAAGTGCTTATGCTGTTCGTTTATATGAAATATTGATTGCATGGCGTAGTACTGGAAAAACGCCTCTCATAACTATGTATGATTTTAGACAAAAAATAGGTGTACTCGAGACTGAATACAAACGAATGTATGATTTTAAAAAATATGTTTTAGACATTGCATTAAAACAAGTAAATGAACATACCGATATTATTGTCAAAGTTGAACAGCATAAAACAGGTAGATCTATTACTGGTTTTTCATTTAGCTTTAAACAGAAAAAATCAGCCACGCATTCAGTCGAATCTAAAAGAGATCCGAATACATTAGACCTCTTTTCAAAAATAACAGATAAACAACGCCATCTATTCGCCAACAAGCTCTCAGAGCTTCCTGAGATGAGTAAATATTCACAAGGCACAGAAAGCTATCAGCAGTTTGCTGTACGTATAGCTGCCATGCTGCAAGATGCAGAGAAATTTAAGGAATTACTTCCTTTACTCAGAAAATTAGGATTTCAATGACATTGTTAATTGAAATTGTTAAGTTAACAGTCAGGTATTAACACAAGTTGAAAACTGGTTTACATAATGAAAAAACTGTCAGTTTCAGAGTTAGCTAAGCTTTATGGATATTCAAGACAAGCCATATATGCACATATAAACAAAGGAAATTTATCTAAAGGATCTGATGGATTAATTGACTTTTCAGAGGCCCTAAGAGTTTTTGGGGAACCACAAAAAAAAGAGGATACAGTCAATCAAAGTCAATCAATTAACAGTCAAAACTTGACAGAAGTTGACTTACTAAAACGTCAAGTTGACATACTGGAAAAACAATTAAATCAGGCAATACAGAGAGAAAATCAATCTTTAGAACGTGAATCGTTTTATCAAGAACAGATTGAAGCTATGCAGCGCTTACTAGAAGCACCAAAAGCCAATATGACTACCTTTACCGATCAGAGCTTTAAACAGGATATAGCAACGGATCCTCGGTCGGAACTAGCAACGAACTATGACGAATTGACTACTCCTCAGCAAGACAATAAGCGTATTCCTATCCCGGAGCATGTTGAACCAGAACAGAAGAAGAGAGGCTTCCTAAGCCGCTTTTTCCTTCCATATGGTTAGCCAAGACTCCAGTTTTTTGAAGAGCCAATTTCAGTGCAAGCACTTGAAATAATGACTCCTCAAAAAACCGGATGATGTTTATTAAAACTGAATAAAACCGTGGAACATCGCTCAATTAGTGATCGTGGAACATGAATAATCAATAAAAAGCCGTTCTGGTGCCCTATACTCCAGAACGGCTTACGTTAATATAATGATATTTAAAGAGAAATATCAAGCATTTCGTATAACGTGTATTATGTTAATTTTAGAAAATCTTCACTACTATTATTTTAAAATAAGCCTTATATCCAAGCATAAAACAAGGTTGTCTAGACTTCTTTTAACAGTAAAGTTATCATA
>NZ_VPEN01000046.1:0-4551 GCF_013417135.1 Acinetobacter sp. YH16051
TGCCTTACCGACTTTGACACTTAAACGAGCAATCGCCATTAGGTCTTATCCTGTTCCTTTTTTCGGTTACGTTCTTTTTTAAACGCTCTTTGATCAAGTATCGAAGCCCACATCATAATGATGATAAGTAGCGGTGCTGCGATCACGCCAAAACTAATATCTTTGATTTTTCCCAAGACCTGTTTTAGTTGCATGCTGTTGCTCCTAGCTTTGGTACTTCTTTTTTTAATTCAATTGAAAATTGAATTAAAAAAAGAAGTTTCAGGGTTTTAGGGATGAAATCCCTAACGTGCTTAGGTTTCTCAATGAAATTGAGAAACGTCTAAGCGCGCCATCAAAATTTTGATGGAAGTGCAGGCGACAATATCTAGAACGAACTTTAACAAAATTGCGTACCTTGGACGTAATTATTTTGTTATCGTTCTTTGAGAATTGAGCATGTACTTTTGCGGTATCTGAATTAAGGAATTGAATATGAATAATGAATGGCTGTCTGAAAAAATTACCTACATTTCTGCATTAAAGAATCCAAGTGATGCTCAAAAACTTCTATTGGAATTGGCTCAAATTCAGTACCGAACACCTGAACAAGAAAAGAAATTAAATGCCCTTATCAAAGCTGAAAAAGCTATAGATCGAGCAAATAAACAGAAAGTCGTTGTTAGAAAATTACTCAATGCGGAAAAGGAAGCTGAACGTAAAGCTCGTACACGTCACCTCATCCAATTAGGCGCACTTTTTGAAATTGCTAACCTAGATCAGCGTGACCCCGCCGAATTACTTGGAGTTCTGCTTAAAACTGCTGAAATTGATCCAAATGATATGAAATGGCAAATTTGGAAAGAATTAGGACAAGAGATATTAAATCAACGTAAAATTAATTAACTACAAGAAACTTTTGCACCTTGAAACCTCATGCTTTATCTAACTTATAAGTTGCGATCTTAAAAATGAAAGAGATACGCGCTCATGTTGTTTTTAGTTTTAACTGGATAAAGCATAAAGCCATGCGTGGTTCAAATCCACTGTAAGCCTTGAAATAAATAGAAAAATCAAAAGGGCAGATAGGCTTCCCCTTTTCTGCCCAAATAAAAAAACGCCCCTCAGGGCGTTTAATGTACTTTAAAACACATAAGGTCGAACAAAGATCAGGAAGAAAATTCCGAGCATTAAGAACCACTTTAAGAAGTAGTACAGTTGACGGTTGGTTTTCTTCAAGGCTTTAGCTTTGATCCGCACTTGATAGACATAACCAAAGACTTTATTCAGTCCACCCGTTTGATCCCCTGCTTCATTTGGAGAGCTGGCAGCGGTCATAACTTTTTTACCAAACCAGTGATTGAAACGTTCCATAAAGCGTGTCTTTAATGGACGCTCGACATCGGCAAAGAAAATAATGCGGTTTTGATCAGTGGTGTTTTCGGCATAGTGAATATAAGTTTCATCAAAGACCACGCTTTCACCATCGCGCCATGAATAGCGCTCACCATCCACATCAATAAAGCAGCGATCATCATTCGGTGTGATCAACCCCAAGTGATAACGCAATGAACCCGCATAAGGGTCACGGTGACGAACCAAACGGCTGTCAGGTGCCAGCTCGGTAAACATCGCGGCTTTAATGGTCGGCAAGGTTTTCAGCAACGCCGTCGTTTTTGGACAAAGTTCAGCGGCTGATGGATGTGCAGAGTCATACCATTTCAGATAAAAACGCTTCCAGCCTGTTTTGAAAAAGGAGTTAAACCCCAAGTCATCATAACTGCTCGATGCTTTAATTCCGCCTTTTTCATATAAAGCTTTTGCTTCATCACGAATCATTTCCCAGTTTTCATCCAACACTTTTAAGTCTTGAAAATGCTGTGTATCGATATATGGCTGATTCGGTACCTTTGAAAACATGTACATGAGGTAGTTAATTGGCGCAAGAATCGTTGAGTGATCGAAAAATTGACGATAAAACGAGTGACGAACCTTCCCACGTTGCTGAATATAAAGTGCAGAAAGAATAAAAATCGCCAGAATGATCCACTTAATCATATGAAAACCTGGAAACCAAAGAAAACGAAATAAAAGAAAAAGACCAGTATTCGGTCTAGACTGCGAATTGTAGCATAGGCTGCAAAGTACGTCCTATTTCCAGCTTTTCATCACAAGTTTTCATTAATTATTGCAATTGGCACATGGTTTTATTGGAATAAGAAAAGCAAAGAAGTATTTAAAGAACTTAAACAAGCTATTGAAAACATAATTAATTAGTCAAATAGCCTAAGCAATAAAATTAGAATAGATCAAACATCCGCTTATTATTCTTAAACGCTTAATAAGCTCTCAACTTCTCAACTCGCCCCCAAAGCGTCGCACTTCGTGCTTTGGCTTTGGAAACGGTTGAGAGAGTTTCGGCAATACTCTCCCTAAAGGCGGTCATTTAAAAAAATGACGCATCCTTTAAGTATTGCCGATTTACCGTATATTCTTTTGGCTTCGGAGCCACGTATATCGGTCGTATCCGCACATAGCTTTGCAAACTATGCAGACAAGGACTAAAGGTCTTGCACCTCTCCCCACACGCTCCCTGTCGAAGTATGGCGGTATCTCTGCGAGGGTTTCCCCAACATACAACTTAACCAACCTATACAACTACTCTTAACGCTCCGCTTTTGTGAGATTCCCCTGTAGCGGTTTAGCCTTTCGACTATCGCTACGTTGCACCAGTGACACTTATTCCCTCCACATGCAACGCATGCCAATCCGTAAAACGGACACGCAGAAGCAGGCAAAGCTCGATCTATGATGCTTATTTGATGATTAAAAACACGTATTAACGAAGACTTATCATTTTGAGTCTTGATCTAAACACTGTTTATTGTGAAAATAGAGTTCAGGTACAAGCCTTGTGGTGAAATCTGCACGAGTTGGTAGCTCTGCTGATCTTCGTTACTTGATGTTAGCGCATCAAATAACTGCGTACCGCTGAATATAAAGCGAAAGCCCATTGAGTTTCAATACTGAATGGGCTTTTTCTTTTTCAGATGTTTGTTATTTAGGGTCTATCACGCAAAAATCTTTAGCATTTCCATATCCGCACTGTTCTTTCATCACTCGGACACACGTTTTAGATTCTCCATCGACTTTACAGCTTCCAAGATCAAACTGAATGCCTTGCTGTCTTAGGCTCTCGATCTGCGGGATATTTTCTAAAGGTTTGATATAAACACTAAACAGCCAAATGATGCCAAGCATAAGAATGGCGAAAATGCCTAAAACGATAGTGATGATTTTCCATGAAAATTGATCACTGGTTGATTCAATCGAGTTTTTTAAATGTCCAAGTGCTTTGGCGGTCTTAATAAGCTCCGCTGTACCCTCCTGTAAGCCCGTATTTAGCGATTTTGATACGGTACTATGGGTTTGCCCTGCTATGACCTTTTGAATGCGTTCTTCGGTGATTTGAAGCTCTTTAACAGCCTGATTGACTAGGTTCTGCTGTTGTTCTGCAACTGCCATCAGTGCATATAACTTTTTTTCATCAGGTGTCATCGGCTCATCCCCTTATAACTCATGGTTTTCTGTTGCTCTCGTTCTAATTTCTGCTGTTCTTTGTACTGCTGTAAGGCAAGCTGTTTGAAGCTGTCAAAATCAGCCTTAAAGCTCTCAATACCCTGTTTAATTTCTTTGTCTGAAATTGGGCTGTCTTTGAGTTCTTTCAGGTCTTTTTTCGGGTCGCCTAAGTCTAGTCGCTCAAGCTCTTTGTAGGCTGTACGTGACTGTTGCAAGGCTTCCCTGATTTCAGGGTCTTTGGCTTGGCTTGGTAATAATTTTTTTTCAGGTTCTTTGTCTATGCCTTGCTCTTTATAGCTTCGCATATCAATACGGCTGTCAATTTGGTGTTTTTCTAAATGGCTGTTGCATAAATCTGCCCATCTTTGGCGTAGGTCTTTAATATCAGTTTTTCGTTCCTGGTAACTCTTGCCGGTATTGTCTTTTTTAGCTCCGCCACGTTCAGGATTCTTGCTGTTATAGCGTTTGAAATATTGCTCCGGATCTCGTTCGATTCCATCTTGCAGACGTTCATTAAACATCAGGTGGACGTGGGGCTGATCGTTGCCGTCCATTGCTTTAGGGTTATGAATCGCAAATTGATACGGATATTTTGAGCCGATCTCAGACTGAATGAAGTCCTCAACCAGTTCTAGGCGTTGCTCGGCATTCATCTCTCTAGGCAGGGCAATTTCATATTCTCGATAGGTACTGCCATTTTTGCGCTCGTAAAGGTCGGCTGCCTGCCAAAAGGTAATCGGATTATGTTCAGCCCATTTCGGCATGTTTCCATAAGCACTATGTTCAAGATCAGTTTCTGCCTGTTCCTGTTTCAGCTTCTTTTCTTCATCCCGATCAATATATTCGGCATGCGGTGCTGCTTTACCTGCCTTACCGACTTTGACACTTAAACGAGCAATCGCCATTAGGTCTTATCCTGTTCCTTTTTTCGGTTACGTTCTTTTTTAAACGCTCTTTGATCAAGTATCGAAGCCCACATCATAATGATGATAA
>NZ_VPEN01000047.1:0-4506 GCF_013417135.1 Acinetobacter sp. YH16051
GCTCTACATTACTGTAAAACAATCGCTGTGGTGCGCTAGCGTCGCTTTATTCCATCCACCCACACCACATGCCTAGACCCGAATAAACGGACACGCAGAAGCGGGCAAAGCTCGAATTCAAGATTGCTTATTTAATGGACACAAAACGATTCAATAACGAAGTAATTCATGTTTTGACTTGAAATTACTGCTCATAACGTTAAAATGTGCGAACAGGTACAAGCCTTTGGTGAAATCTGCACGAGTTGGTAGCTCTGCTGATCTTCGTTATCTGATGCGTCAACATCAAATAACTGCGTACCGCTGAATATAAGAAAAACCCGTTGATACTGCAAGGTGTCAGCGGTTTTTTTTTACTCAATTCAAGCCCTTAACTTTCACTCTTTCTAATTTCTTATTAAAAAATCATCTACATCTATTTGATTAATTTCTATTTTCATTAAAAAATAAGTTTCACTCTTTTTCAAAAAAAAATTGTTATTTGCTCAAATTAAATACACCAATATCTATTTGTTTTTGATTAATTTTTATAAACCCGTCCAAGATTTTTAGACAGTCTAGTTAATACAACAATTTAAATATTAGATAAAATCAGATGGTATATATGTAAAACTATATCTATCCAGTCTGTAAATTTTACAGTCTATTAGACAGTGACTTTAGACAACAATAGGCATCACTTTACAACATGAAAAGTCTTTCAGTTCTTGAATTATCCAAGCTTTACGGCATAAATAGACAGACAATTTACAATCATATAAATAAAGGAATTTTAAGTAAAAATTCTGATAATAAAATTGATTTTTCAGAAGCTATTCGTGTTTTTGGTGAGCCTGCTAAAAAAACCGATGTAAAAGAATCTGTAAAAGTAGACAGTCCAAGTTCGGCAGAAGTCTTACTACTTAGACAGCAGATAGACATACTAAAAAATCAGTTGGATGATGCAAAAAATAGAGAAAGCTTCTATCAAAATCAAATTGAAACTATGCAACGACTATTGGAAGCTCCAAAAACCAATACAACGCAATCTGATGATCCAAAATCAAAACAAGCAGAATCCACGGTAGAAGAAAAAGAGGACGTCATAGCTATGCCTCCTAAGGAATCAGAGGTCATCGGGAATAAACGTATTCCTGTCCCTGAACATATTGAGCCAGAACTAGAAAAAAGGGGGTTCTGGAGCCGTTTTTTTAAACCTTATGGCTAATATAAAACAACAGTTAGTTGTAAATTAGTTGTAAATTAGTTGATATAATAACTTATGCTTTTGGAGATAAGTTATGTCTGTTCAAGAACGCTTAAATAAATCTACAGTCCAATTTCTTAAGATTGCACATCATGTTGTATTCGCCAGGAAACGCTATGAAAACGGCAGACAAATAGTAGTTTCCCTGATTTATATTGCACAAGATGCACACCCCATAGCGGCAATCACAGGAACAGAGCGATTTTGGGATTGTCACGACATCAGTAAGGCAACACGATCAATTAGACGACACAATAAAAACTGTCTAATCCTGGATCGCAGAGACTTCATTTTTGAGAAAACGGAAGACCTAAGAGGCTTCAATGGCATCCATTGATTATTCGCCAAAGCTAAACAAAACCGTGGAACATTGATTGTTTTTTGATCGTGAAACATGAAAAATCATAAAAAAAGCCCAATCGGGTGTGATTGGGCTATCAACTAGAAACTACAGCATTGATTTCTAAAGAAAATTATAACGCATTTCGTATAAGGTGTATTATGTTAATTTTAGTAGAACTAATAAATCTATATATTTGAAAATGTCATTTTACTCAATTAAATACTCTTCAGATATTTCACACTGTTCAACAAAAAAATGATCATGTGAAACTAAAATTACAGCGCCCTGATATTGGCTAATAGCCTGCGATAGAAGCTCTCTAGACTCAATATCTAAATGATTTTCTGGTTCATCAAGCAATAATAAATCAATACCATCAGGATAGTGACTCATTGCTAATAATGCGACTTTCAATTTTTCACCACCACTCAGTTCTGATAGTTTTAATAAAGCTTTTTCACGACGAATACGTAACTGACCTAACAAATTTCTCCACTCAACTTCAGTAAGATTGGAGTTATAAAGTGCAAGGTTTTCGATTACGGATAAATCATTATTTAATAAACTAAAGTTTTGATCTAAATACAAACATGTTCCACTAAAGAAAATATCATCACGTTGATGGGTAGAAATCAATTTCAATAAGGTTGATTTACCAATTCCATTAGCACCTTTAAGATGGATTTTTTCGCCAGCTTTCAATGCAAAATTAATTTTATTTGTTGCTGTATGGGGTAGCTTTAAATCATGAATTCTTAAAATCTCTCCTTGCTTCGTACTCTGTAAGTGGAATTCAAACTTCTGAGCTTTGATTTTTTCTACAATGGTCTGCCTATTAATCAGACTATTTTTCAAATCATCAGTTTGTCGAGTTTGTTGGGCACGTAGCTTACCTAAGCTTTGTCCAGCATTTTCCTTTTTGAAATCTAGAAAAATCTTTGCTTGAGAATTAGAATCACGAAGTTCATTGCCTTTAGATTGACGTTTATTCGCTTTCATTAAGCTATCATGTTGCCGTTGTTTTAACTGCTTTAATTCTTTTTTCTCATTATTAATAGACTGAGTTAATGCATCCATGTGTAGCTGATGCTGTTGAATGTAATGCTCATAATTACCTTTGTAGTGTTGTAAGCCTAATTCAGTTAAAGCATAAATATGTTGGACTTGATTGAGTAATTGGCGATCATGACTAATCAGGCATACACCACTAGGGTGTGCCAAAATACTCTCAATTAACCATTGTCTAGATGTTGAGTCTAAATGGTTGCTTGGTTCATCTAAAAGTAGATAGTGATCCTTTTTTAAAAACAAACGACATAAAGCCAGCTTTGTTTTTTGTCCTTCACTCAGTTTTTCTGTTGGAAAGTTCAAATCCGTAGGTAAGTCAGCATTTTCAAGTATATTTTGCCATTTTTGTGGTAAATCCCAGGTATTTTCAACTAACTCATAATCATCAAAACTAGCTGTATTGTTCTCTATACGCCGAAAAGCATGATGTAAATGATCTACCTCTAATGCTTGTGCAATATTTTCAGCATTAAGGCGTTCTAATTGTGCCAAATAATCATGTTGGATATTCCATGAAACTTGACCACTATAATGAATATCTAAAGCTTGGCTTTGATCTAATATTCTGAACAATAGGGATTTACCTAAACCATTACGTCCAATTAATGCAGAAACCTGTCCTGATAAAAGCGTAATGTTTAGCTGATCAAACATTTTCTGTGTAGAAAATTCTAAATTTAAGTTTGAAGCAATACATGCATGTTGCATAAAAAATTCCTCATGTAGAGGATATGCAAAATAGTGAAGATTAACTTATAAAAAACAATATATTATTTAGGATATAAAGTAGAGACCAAGAATATATAGCCACAAGTAGAATCTATTTTGCACATCAAAAGTTTAAAAATAATGATGAGAAAATGACTTACTTCATTGGCGTTACTCTTGGGAGGATGATTTGAATAAGGTTATTTTATAATGATAAGACAATCTGTCAAGCTTGTACTAAAGCTTCTAAAAGTTATTTAACATAATGGCGATTATGCGAAACGAGATTGTAAGCCCAAAGTAGAAATGTCCGGTTTCTCCAAAGTAAAAATGTCCGCTTTTAGAATATGCGCTTTTGCGATTATCGAAGCGGACGGTTTGATATGTTGGTGTCTATGTCGGATAAAGAACTTAAACGATTGTCGGTCTTGCAGGAAATCTGCGATCAACGCATAACTCAATCCCAGGCTGCTCAGCTACTTCATATTTCAGAACGTCAGATCAGACGCTTACTGCAGAAATACAAAGCTCAAGGCCCAGTTGCATTAGCCCATGCTGCACGTGGTCAAATCAGCAACTCCAGGCTTCCTGAAGAACTCAGACTCAAGTGCCTCAATATTGTTTCGGATCAACTGCATGGTTTCGGACCCACTTTAGCGCATGAAAAGCTCACTACCATTCATGGATTCGACATCTCGGTGGAAACACTACGTTCCTGGATGATTGCAGCTAATTTATGGATTCCTCGCTCCAAACGCCTGAAACGCCCGTATCAGCCTCGTTATAACCGGGACTGTTATGGTGAACTGATCCAAATTGATGGCTCACACCATGACTGGTTTGAAGGACGCGCTGCTAAATGCTGTCTGCTGGTATTTATCGATGATGCCACAGGCAAATTGCAGCATTTACGCTTCTGTGAATCAGAATCAGCCTTTGACTATATGATTTCGACACGCCTGTATGTCGAACAGCACGGTAAGCCTTTAGCGTTTTACAGCGACAAACATTCAGTCTTTAGGGTGAATCAAAGCAGTAAGAAAGACACCAAGATTACCCAGTTTGGACGCGTGCTCAGTACCCTCAATATCGATATCATCTTCGCTAATTCACCACAGGCCAAAGGCCGTGTAGAACGAGC
>NZ_VPEN01000048.1:0-4449 GCF_013417135.1 Acinetobacter sp. YH16051
ATAATGAGTTTTTAACGTTTCTCTGTTTGTTTTTACCTCCTATCTGTTTGTGTATCATTATAAACCTCTTTTATTTTTTCTATATCCTCTGTTAGTTCTTCAAACAAATAAGCGAATTGCTCACCGTTGGCGCTGTTAATAAAAAAATCAATATTAGCATTAATTTTTTTAGCGATTTGATTAATGTTATTAGATATATTATTTAATAGAAATAGATATTCTTTATTTCCGTTATTTTTTATTTTATTTTTTAATATTGCAGATTTATTTAAAAGTAACGCTCTTATAGCTGCTGCTCTTTTTAAATCTAATTTTTCAGCTAACAATTCAACTTCTGTTAATTCTTCGTCACTTAAACATAAAGAAATAAAATTTTTACGTTGATAGCGATCTTTATATGTTTTTTTATCTTCAATGAGAATTTTTAAATTGCTCAAATTTGCCATGTTTTTTTCCTTGTGTTTTATGTTTTGACCTTCAGGGGATTGAAGGGGCGAAGCCCCTCACAAGTAACGTAATACGAAGTATTGCGCTAACTTGCTATCTAAGGTATCCCTTACTTAAGAAATAAGATATTTTGCTTTATTGTCAATACATAAACCCCAAAATCAAAACCGATCTTGAGGTCTTTTTTCTTCTAGTTCGCTCCGCTCACTGCTACGCACTTAATTATAATCCATAGACAACTATCTGATTGTTACCAGAATAATCCTTATCCAATATATATTTAATATTAAATGTCCCTATCTCTTTATTTTTAAACTGATTGGTAAAATCTCTAAACTCTATATCGTTAGGAATTAATTCCTGATAATTTTCGATTAATACACCGCTTATTGAAATCTTAACCGCTGCCTCACAAGTTCTAGTTTTATTTTTATTATCATATGCAACCTCTCGAACAGCCAACAATTGAGTATCTGCATTTTGGGTCAACGATATATCCAATGGAATAATTATGTCTTTGAAGTCTCCATTTTTATAATCATAATCAGTCAATTTTTCATAAACTAACGACGCTGGTTCATTTGGATCTAACCGTTGCTTAGCAACAAAAGCCTTATCATATTGTGATTTATAAGCTTGATTTACTAACGCGTTAGCTTCTACTGATTTACACTCAATCGGAATATCATTAGCTAATGATATGATTGGATAACAGATTGTTATTAGAGTAATTGTAGAAAAAATAAGGTGATTTTTAGGCATAACAAACCTCAAAAAAGGAATAAATAATGGATAAGATCATTTCATACTGGAAAGAATATAACATTGCACATTATGATGAAAAGAAAAGATTTTACGTGATATACGGTAAGTATAACCACTTAAATAACG
Source organism: Acinetobacter sp. YH16051 (assembly GCF_013417135.1). Taxonomy (NCBI): domain Bacteria; kingdom Pseudomonadati; phylum Pseudomonadota; class Gammaproteobacteria; order Moraxellales; family Moraxellaceae; genus Acinetobacter; species Acinetobacter sp. YH16051. The sequence continues at coordinate 1,339 of NZ_VPEN01000048.1, forward strand.
AAGAAGAATCAAGAAAATGCCTAGGTCTTCATTGGGAGGACTACCCAAAGTCTAGATCTGTTTTAGCCCCTATGGTTGTAACAGCAGAAATAAAGAACTCAATTCTGGCTGGATTATTAAAAGATGGATTAGATAAAAAAAATAAAGTAGACCTTGAGAAAATACTTAAAGCTATCGAATACTTTAAAGACGAGGATTTGAAAGATAGCTATTAAGCTCAACGCTGAGAGCTGACAAAACTTGTTTTTGTTAGTTTGAAGCGTTCAAAAAGGTTTGCTTTGCTAACGCCCAAAAAACCACCCCTTTGGGGCTGTTATCTGATATGGTTAAGGCAATCACTTGACAAACTTTTTTGATGTATTAAAACATAAGAAAACAGAAACCCTATTGCTTTGAGTTTGGCGACCGTAGCAACAGGGTTTCAGAGAAAAAGGACTGCTTTATGTTTAACAACGATAATAGACAAAATTTTATAAGTCAAATGCCAATGAAGCCCTACTGTTCTGACGATTTAAGTAATGGGTTAAGAATTAGAAAAAAAGAAAAAGCGCTAGAAATGCTTTACATACAAGCTAATCAACCAGCTATACAAACTTGCTTGCTATTCGATCTAGATGAAGAAAATTGTTTTTATAAATTTGAAGAAGTTAACTTGCCTGTTCCTCACTTTATAACGAAAAGCCCCAAATCTGGCAGGTGTCATTATGGTTATATTTTGAAGAACGGGGTTTGTAAAACACAACAAGCAAAATTAAAACCGTTACGCTATGCCTCCGCAGTAGAAAACAGCATAGCAAACAGATTAGGTTCAGACCCTAACTATGTAGGGCTTATTACTAAAAACCCGTTAAATAGTCATTGGTCGCCTTGGTGGTCTGGTGCTGAATTGTATGATCTCGATTATCTCGCTGATTTTGTCGATTTAAATCAACCTAAAAGCGTTAAAGCTGAAAATTACGGATTAGGTCGCAATGTTAACCTTTTTGATGATCTGCGAGCTTGGTCTTATAAACGAGTTTTAGGGTTTAAATCTTCATCATCATTTGAACAATGGATGAAAGAAGTTGAGAGACAAGCGATCAACCTCAACGCTGTTTGTAATCAGCAAAACCCTTTGCCATTCAATGAAATAAAAGCGACAGCCCGAAGTATAGGCAAATGGACATGGAAAAATTTTGACGTTGCTAAGTTTTCAGAGATACAAAGCGCAAGGGGAAAAAAGAATCTAGGAAAGAAAAAAAATAACTATAAAAAACAAAGCGAAATATTGAATATGCTTGATTTTTTAGGAGGTAAAAAATGAGAGTAAACAGAGACGGATTAACACAAAAAGAGTTAGCAAAAAAATTTAATGTCTCAATAACAACAGTAATAAAATACACTGCTATAGACAGAGAAGATTACGAGAAAGAGGCATTAAATCGTCGCAAAACAGCGTATGAGCTACGAGAGAAGGGGCTGAGTTGGAAAGAGGTAGCGGAAGCTATGCAATGCTCTTATAACGCTGTAACGTCTCTAGCGAAGCGATACAAGCAACAAGATCTAAAAGAGAGCGTTTAGCTCTCTTTTGTTATGTGGTTCTTATAATAACTAAATAAAAAACTAAGCGTTTTTTTCATGTCTTGAATATCAGATTTTAAATCTTCGTCGTCTTTCAATTTTGTTTTGTTGCCCTTGCGTTTCTTCTTGTTTTTTAAAGAATTTTGAGACTTTTTGAGTGATGCTTTTTTTGAGTTCTTGAGTTCGTTTAAATCGCTCGATATTGTCAAAAAATAATCTAAAAAATCTGTCAACATATCTGTTTGATAGTCTAATTCTTCTTCTAATTCTTTTAGATTTCTCATTAATATATTGTTGTTCTCTACTTCTATCTTCGAATTTCGAATAAATAGATTGTTGTTCTTGATTAATGTTTTCAATTTCGCTTCCAATGCTTCTAATTCTTTGTTCTCTTGTTCTTTCTTCTGTTTTATCGCTTCTATTATTCTGCTCATTGTTTAAATTCTCTTTATTAAAATCATTATTAAAATTAAGAAAAATAAATTCATTCCTAATAAGGCTATTATTATTACTTGATATTTCAGATCTAACATCCTGAATGTCATTTGTTCTCTTATTGTTTTGTTCATTGCTATTCTTATTTTCGTTCTGTGTTCTTTTAAAGCGTTTTTTATTTCTACTTGTTCTTTTGCTAAGCTCTGCGTCAAAAACGCTCGTGTGCTCTCTGAGTGCGTTTTTAACGTACTCTCGATCTGCTCTGTGATCGATTCTTGATTCTTCGTTATAAGTTTTGTAATCTCTGCTCTGTTCATAGATATCTCCTTTTAACCTTACAGGCTTATCTTCTTCGCTAAATTTAATAGATATATAATTATCACCTGTACGATTTATAATTATATTTTTCTCTTTAGTTAAAAAATCAATTAATTCTTTTCTGTTGTTTATTTCTTCGATTGATATTTTCGCTATTATTTCTTCCTGTAATTTATTTACTATATCTTTTTTGTGTTTTGGTATTTTATTATTTAAAGTATTAATTAGCTTATTTCTTTCTTTGTGATTTTCTACGTCTATAACTGAGCTAATATTATTCTCATAATTAACAACTTCACAAAATGCGTTAAATAGTTTTTTATCTGCATAGTGATAGTATGTTTTGTATGCTCTTTTATCTGCTAATGCGTTGAATGTAAGATAATTAAGTTCTAGTCGCCCTTTATCTTGATGCTGCACCCAAAGGACCGGGGGACGGTTCTCAGGTGCGATTTCTGCGAACATCATTTCTTCAAATTCTGACATGATTTTATTTTTTAAATCTTCGTCGATGTCTTTTTCTTCAAACGAAAGAACGCCCGCTGTGTATGGGTGAGAGAAGTTTTTTGATTGAATATATTCGTTAAAGTTTAAAATATCTTTCTCTGTTGTTGTAGATAAAACTTTTATATATTGTTGTTCTTCTATTTTGTCTTTACGCAATAAATAAGATAATGAGTTTTTAACGTTTCTCTGTTTGTTTTTACCTCCTATCTGTTTGTGTATCATTATAAACCTCTTTTATTTTTTCTATATCCTCTGTTAGTTCTTCAAACAAATAAGCGAATTGCTCACCGT
>NZ_VPEN01000049.1:0-4388 GCF_013417135.1 Acinetobacter sp. YH16051
CCGGTTTGCTCTAGTGCTTGATCAACTGTTTTACCCCAGATCTTTTGTGCACCGGTATCTTGGAATAAATCATAAGCCACGACAGAAGTACTGTCAGATTTATGCTTCATTTGACGTTCGCTATCCAGTACCACTTTATAAGGTGTGCCAATGGTACATGTAGCTGTTAATTTACCTGTTTGGGTACGGTTTACGTCGGTTGAACGATCTAAACTTCCGAAATCAATATCTGTAGCTGAATTAAATTCACACGATTCATTGATTGTTAATTTCACTTCAAAGTTCTGTGTTGGGGCAGTAGCTGCTTGTGCTGCAGAAAAGCCAAGTACAGATGAAATGAGCAAAGAAACATATGTAATTTTTTTCATGAGATTGAATCCAATATTTAAGTTCAACCTAACCTTAAAAAGTGGATGAACTTTTGATCAAAGTAGGCGAGGAAATATACGCTCATTAAACAAGCAAGTACATAATTTATTTAGAAAAAATTAGATACTTTACTCTAAATTACTCCAATTAAAAAATTGGCTTAATTAAAAATCAGCTTTTATTTTCCCAAAAAAATGTGATAAGTATCTCATTGAAAATGATTTACTTGCTGTACGGATCATATAGTAAATAAAAAACAACTATTATTGAAACCAATAAAAACAATGAAAATAATCTAAAAAAACAATTAATACGAATTTCGAGCTTATAATTTTTAAAGTCATTAATGAAAAATGCTTTGTAGGTAAATTTCTGTTAGCGGGGGAAATGTTCAATTACAGCAATTGCCGTTAGAGCGTATTGAAAATAATTTTTATTATTCAATTCTTGATATTTTTAAAACTAAAACAGACGATAAAGTTATATTGAGTCGAGAGGGTTGGTGGAAAAATACGTTATTAACAAGAAGATTTGGCTATAACTCCAATTAACTATTTATTTAATATTTCTAAAATTAACATAATACACCTTATACGAAATGCGTTATAATTCTCTTGAAAATTCAATGCTGTAGTTTCTAGTTGATAGCCCGAACATCCCTGTTCGGGCTTTTTTTATGATTTTTCACGTTCCACGCCTATTCTTTGATCAATGTTTCACAACTTTGATTAGCTCCATTAAATAATTAAAACCTAGATAATAAGAACCGAGCGAGTGTCTACGAGCGATTGAGCATCATCAAAATTTCACGCTCGCCTTTTCTCTGATTACAAGCTCCCTTTCGATTTTAAACGGTAGGTACAGAGCATCCCGAATGGGTGCGAACTTTGGAGCTTTTGCTTTTCAAAAAGTATGAGCGAAGCGAATACATTATCAATGCTTTTACTTTTGAATATCACGAACAGTATTAATTAAAAACTGCCCCTCGAAGCGAGGAACGAGCTTCAATAGAGTACGAGCTTTAGCGAGTACCTAGGGCAGTTTTCCACAAGTTTTTATATTTTTTATTTTTAAATATATTTTTAAATATTTTTAAGTTGCTTGAAACGCTTGTACAGCAAGGCTTTCACAGCTAATAAGTACACCAATTCCGACATATAAGTACACCAATTCCGATATTTTAGCCCCAATAAGTACACCAATTCCGACATATAAGTACACTAATTCCGATGATATTGACACGTACATTACAAAGGTGTACAAATACACTTGAATTATAAAAGTGTACAACAATGAAAAATGACTTAGTTGTAAAAGATAATGCGTTGATTAATGCTAGTTATAGTCTTGGTCTTGTCGAACAGCGATTGATTTTATTAGCTATCGTTATTATTCGGGAACATACTCATAACATGCACCTTGACTATATTGCATTCAATAAACCAATTGAGATTACAGCAGAAAGTTATATTAATACGTTTGGTGTAAGCCATAGCACAGCATACGAAACACTAAAGGATGCCTGTAAGTCTTTATTCTCAAGACAGTTTAGCTATCAAGAACCTAGAGAAAAAGGTATTGCTCATAAAACGACTCGCTGGGTGTCTGATATTGCTTATATTGATAATTCTGCAACTATAGAATTTACTTTTGCTCCAGCGGTCTTACCCCTAATCACTTATCTTGAACAACACCTTACAAGCTACGAATTAAAACAAGTTGCCAATCTAACAAGCGGTTATGCTATTCGCCTATACGAACTTTTAATTGCGTGGCGTAGTACTGGGAAGACACCAATTATTGATTTAAATGAATTTCGTTTAAAACTTGGAGTTGGAGATGAAAAATATCAAAGAATGGGGCAATTTAAAGAAAAAGTTTTACATATTGCTATTGAGCAACTTAACAAACATACAGACATTACCGTAACTTATGAGCAACATAAGCAGGGGCGTACAATTACAGGGTTTTCATTCAAGTTTAAGCAAAAAGTACAACCTAAAATTGAAACTAAACGAGATCCCAATACCCCTGATTTTTTCATCAAAATGACCGATTCCCAACGTCATTTATTTGCAAACAAACTGTCTGAAATGCCTGAAATGGGGGCATATTCTCAAGGTACAGAAAGCTATCAGCAGTTTGCTATTCGTATTGCAGACATGCTTTTAGAGCCTGAAAAATTCAGAGAGTTATACCCTTGCTTAAAAAAGGCAGGATTTGGTAATTAAAAAAAAGGAGCTTCAGCTCCTTTTTTTTAATTTTATTCTTTGGCTGGCTGTCCTATCGAATCTAACTGATTAATCAGTTCCGCATTTACTTCTTCGCCCGACTTATTGGCAGTATCTTTACTTTCAAATCGTGATGAATCTTGGAGTTCTTTTTTCATACGTTCACGGTCTTCGTCTGTAATTTCTTGCGGAGCAGGTACTTGTTGCGCTTCTTGGCGTACTTCTTCCACAATCTCAGGAGACGATGCTTGCACTCTTACATGTTCTGGTTCTTCTTTATTTTTGCTGCATGCAGTAAGGGTAATAACTGACATTGTTAATAAAGACATTAAAATTTTATATTTCATAAAGAATATCCAGCTTAATTGTTATTCATCGAAGGTAAATCAAAAAGTATTCTATCCCGATCCTCTATTAAATAATCATTAAGTTCAGCGAGTATTTTTTCTTTGTTGGCTTCATTGGATTGCATTTTTTTAATCAAGTAAGAACCAAGTAAGATTTTACGCCGAGTATCATCCTTGCGTTCTTGCTCTTTCTGCTTTGTTCTTTCTCTTGCTTCAATAGCCTGTTTCTGAGCTTTTAACTGTTTCAGCTTCTCCAACTGGGCTTCAATTTTCTTTTCAATATTTTCAGTTGATTTTGTCATAACGGTTAATTTCGGGATATAGAAAACCACTCAAGCATAAGGCTCTATGAACTAGAGTTCAAGCGAGCTATATGCTATCGTGTTTTTCATGAAATGCGCACTTACGACTTGGATTTCATCCAAGTCAAAGTTTGCGTAAGGGGAATCCCCTTAACCCCAAAAAACTGCTACGCAATTTTTTAAAAGCAAAAGCATCTCAAGGCGACTGCATGGCAATTTATCATTGTTCCACTAAAACGGTTAACCGAAGTTCAGGACGAACTGCGGTTGCATCGAGTGCCTATCGCGCAGGTGAAAAACTAGAAGATGAACGCACAGGACTGACCCATGACTTTACGAGAAAAGACGGTGTAGCCCATTCTGAAATTATCTCTAATTTAGATATTGAAATTGACCGTGGCGAACTTTGGAACTTGGCAGAAAAAACCGAGAACCGCAAAGATGCCCGAACCGCTAGAGAATGGGTGATTGCCCTACCCGATGAATTAGACGCTGATCAACGTAAGGACTTAGCAAAAGACTTTGCCAGGTCCTTAGTTGATCGCTATGAGGTGATCGCAGATTTAGCCATCCATAAACCGAGTAAAGGCGGAAATGATAAAAACCATCACGCCCATATCATGCTCACCACCCGAAAAGCCGAATTAGACGCAGACAATAAAATCACTCTGACCACCAAAACCGATATTGAACTCAGCAACGCCAAACGAAAAAGCCTTGGTATAGGGACAACCCAAGAAGACATTAAGCAAATTCGAGAAACATGGGCAGACTTAGCCAATAAAGCATTGGAACGTGCAGGCTACCGAGAAAAAATAGACCATCGTAGCTATGCCGATCAGAACAACGGACTACAAGCCACCATCCATGAAGGCACCAAAGTCACTCAATTACGCAGACAAGGCATAGACACTGAAATCAGCCGTTTTAATGACAACGTCAAACAGCAAAATAGCCAACAGCTTCACCAACAGAAACAGCAAAAAGAGAGCGTTTTACAGCGTGGTTTAAGCCGTGTCGATCAAGGTTTTGATCAATGGCAGAAGAACCAAGAAACCAAACGTCTAGAACTGGAACGCCAAGCGGAAATGAAGCGACAGCAAGAATTAGATAAACAACGAGCCGAGCAAGCACTCCGC
>NZ_VPEN01000004.1:0-218291 GCF_013417135.1 Acinetobacter sp. YH16051
TCAACAATACAAAAAATTTCTGTAAAATCGTACATGGTAGTTAGAGCCTTTGGGTTGTGTCGTAACTTTCTAAATGGCTCTAACTACCTTTTTTTCAAGGGCTTTTCTTATCCGTAATTCGGGTTAAATTACATATTATGCAATCCAGTTTAGCTAGGTTGAATATTCATTTCAGACCAAAACTTAATTAACCCGATGCGGTAAACGGAACATTTCATGCGTATCGGTATAAAAACTGCGACCATCTAAATTCAGTTCAATTTCCTGACCACATTCCAACAACACATGTTTTCCGACTTCGACCCATTTAAAACCATCACGGGTATTTTGCTTTTTCTTTGATGCCACCAAAGACACCATAATTTCGCGACCATTCACTGCTTTCGCAAGCATTGTTTGCATTTTTTTCAATATTTACACCAATTCATTTATAACTTACAAATCAAGCTCAAATTAAAATTTTGAGCATAGTTTTTAATACAACAACATTCATCACACTTAATTTGCAGTGCATAGAAAATAAATGCAGCACAGCATGATGATGAATAACTACGAGAGAATAGAGATATTTTTATTGTACAAGTTATATTATAACATAGATTTAAAGTCTTTGCAGCATGGACTACAAAGTTGTAAAGATAAACTTAATAAAATAAAAATTTCTTAATCAAACCTTAATCATTTTCGTGAGATAATCTACCCCAAACACAATGGATGGTGTTTGATCGCACAAGCCCACTTCGGTGGGTTTCTTATTAGGCTAACTAAATAACGATAACAAACTTTATCTTTCTGACGTTTATCTTCTGATTTTTTATCTACAAATTTCAAAAATAAAAAAGAGTATGGATTTTTTTAACCCATACTCTTTGTGTGCGACTACGCTACTCCATTAGCGCATAGTCACAAATTCTTCTGCAGCAGTTGGATGAATTGCGACAGTATTGTCAAAATCTTGCTTGGTCGCGCCCATTTTGACCGCGACTGCAAAACCTTGCAAAATTTCATCCATGCCATAGCCAATACCATGCACGCCCACGACTTTCTGTTCATCACCAACGCAGACCAAATTCATTTTAGACACTTGACGATGCTGAGTTACAGCCGTGTACATTGAGGTAAAAGAAGATTGATAGACTTTGACCTGATCTTGCCCAAACTGTTCAATGGCTTGCGCTTCACTTAAACCCACCGTACCAATAGGCGGATGACTAAAGACCACCGTGGCAACATTTTGATAATCTAAATATTCATTTGGTTTGTGATTGAATAAACGTTCAGACAATTTACGTCCTGCGGCAACAGCAACGGGTGTCAGCTCAATTTTTCCAATAATATCGCCCACCGCATAAATACCTGCTTGGCTGGTATTTTGGAATTGATCTACTGCGATATATCCTTTTTCATCAATCTGCACATTTGCAGCAGCCAAGTTCAATGCTTGTGTATTTGGTTTACGTCCAACTGCCCAAATCAGACAATCGACCTCATGCTGTGAACCATCTTCAAGATGTAATAACAAAGACTGATCCGCTTGGCGAGTGACTTTCTTTGGAATGGCTTGCGTATGCACTTGGATATGTTCATCACGCATACATTCAAGTAATGTTTCACCTAAAAATTGATCTAAACTACGCAGCGGCAATTGTTTACGAATAAACAATCCAACTTCTGAACCCAACCCATTTAAAACACCTGCTAACTCTACGGCAATATAACCCGAACCGACAATTGCCGTGCGTTTTGGTAATTGTTGCAATTCAAAGAAACCGTTTGAATCAATTCCTAGCTCTGCCCCTTCAATATCTGGACGTGTTGGCTCAGTTCCTGTGGCTATTAAAATGTGATCTGCAGTGTATTGCTGCTGATTTACTTCAACTGTTTTTTCATTTACAAAACGAGCAAAGCCCTGAATCACATCAACATTGTTTTTAGCTAAACCTGATTGATACGATGCATGGATACGCTGAATATAAGCTTGACGATTTTGAATTAACGTATTCCAATCATGCGATTTTAATTCAGTATTAAAACCATAATCTGGGCCGTATTTTTGAATAGCATCGGCGATTTGCGCAGAATACCACATCACTTTTTTAGGCACACACCCCACATTGACACAAGTCCCGCCCAAATCTGCAACTTCAATTAATGCACATTTTTTACCATATTGCGCCGCGCGATTGGCCGAAGCAATACCACCACTTCCTGCCCCAATTACCAAATAGTCATAATGTTTAGCCATTTCATGCCTCAATTTTTCGTGATTTTTTAGATACTCATCTGCAGAAATTCAGCGCAGAAAAACATTCATTTTCATCAAAACTAACACATAAAACTGCATTTCCCAAGTCAGCCATATTGTCTAAATACACAAAATCGACACACTGTCATTCAATTGATTTCACTGCCAATAAAACTGACTATTCACTTAAATTTTACGCTTTTAAGGCTATAATATAAATTTGATTTTTTATCATTGGGGTCAATGTGAAGCAGTGGGTTTACGTTCTGATATGTAGCTTTATCACTTTCGGCTGTTCCCCATCCCAACCGTCAGATCAAGCCCCAAGCATGTTTGATGAACTCGATCTCATCAATACCAAAATGAATGAAATCTTGCTTCGCGATTTAGATAACTATTCTGCAGATGAGCGCAAACATATTATTTGTGAAGAATATACGCAGATTTACAAACATGAATATATGCCAATTGTACTTAAAAATTCTAAACCTGAAGATCGGCAATATAACGAGAAAAAATTACTTGCTGAATTAAATGAAACTTACACCAACTATAAAAATGAATATCAAATTCGTTGTGACTAAGCTAGATTATTTTTAATGTATTCCAGCCACAAAAAAGCCATTTCAACGAATTGATGAAATGGCTTTTAGTTTTTTAACTTAAACCTCTAACATACTATTTAGGGTTTCAACCACGTTTTTAGATTTCACCACAGACTGCAAATTTAGCAACGCTGCTTGCACTTGGTTACGTTGTGGCTCTGCCAAAGTGTACCAACGCGACAACACCTGCAATAAACGCGAACCTACAATTGGGTTTTTCTCATCTAAATACTTGGCTAAGTCAATAAAATGCTGAACACCAAAACTCCATGTATTCACAGGGTTGCTATTTAAACCACCACTGACTGAACGAATACGGTTAGGTGTACCCAAATCATAATCAGGATGTGCAGTTAAAGCCTGAATGGTTTCAGCTGTCGCTTTTGGATGTGAAGCTTGAACCATAAACCATTGATCAAGTGCTAAAGCTTCATCTTTAAAACGTGTATAAAAATCTTCCAAAGCAGCTTTGGCTTGCGGTGCATCATTCCACACCAAGACACGCAATGCCCCTAAACGCTCAGACATATTTCGAGTTGTTTGGTATTGCTGCTTTGCCAGCTCAAACGCTTCGGCATCGCCCTGACGTGCCATTAACGCCAACATGATATTCTTTAAAGCACGTACACCCATTGCCTGAGAGAAATCTTGCTGCATGTCTGGATCAAGGCTTAAATAGGTTTCTTTGCAGAATGCACCAAGTTCGCGCGCTAATGTATCTAACAGCGCATTGCGTTGTTGCTGAATTTTTTCAGGTTGATAATTTTGATCAATACGGCTGCCCAAATAGCCTTCAGAAGGTACATCAAAAATACGTGATGCCAACAAAGGATCTTTTTCAATTAAAGCAGGTACTGTATTTTTCATGGCTTGCAAATAAGTATCTGCTGCATGTTCTTCCAATAAAATACGTTCCAATAGAGTCTGAGTCGCCTGCCACTGGTTAAAGCCATTGGTTTCGTGCTGCATTAAAAATGCCAATTCATCATTAGAATAGTTAAATTCTAAATTCACAGGTGCAGAAAAATTACGCAATAAAGAAACAACGGGATGCGCAGTTATACCGCTAAATTCAATACTTGCTTGTGCCTGATCAAACAAATACACACCATCTTTTACTGAGTTTTCAACCAAAGCTTCAGACTGCAAAATATATTGCTCGCCTGTTTCTGCATTGAACAATGCCAATGCAACAGGAATAGGCAATGCTTTTAAGTTTGGATATTTGGCATTGCTTTTCAGACTTTGTTCTAAATTTAAACGATAAACCTGCGCAGCCGCATCGTATTCGCCCTGCACTTCAAGCTTTGGTGTGCCTGGTTGATTGTACCAAGTCAGGAAATTAGATAAATCAACACCTGAACCTGCGCTTAAAGCATTGACCCAATCTTCAACCGTGACTGCTTGTCCATCATGACGACGGAAATATTCATCACTACCTTTACGGAATTTTTCTTTACCGAGTAAAGTCGACATCATGCGGTTAATTTCCGCACCTTTTTCATAGACTGTTGCGGTATAGAAGTTATTAATTTCTACAAAATGATCTGGACGTGGCGGGTGCGATAACGGGCCAGAATCTTCGGGGAATTGATGTGCTTTGAGCACCGCCACATCATCAATACGCTGTACTGCGGCAGACTGTAAATCTTCAGAGAAAGATTGGTCACGGAACACCGTTAAACCTTCTTTTAAACACAACTGGAACCAATCGCGGCAAGTAATACGGTTACCTGTCCAGTTATGAAAATATTCATGCGCAATCACGGACTGTACGCGCATAATTGCGGCATCTGTGGTGTATTCTTCATCGGCCAATACACATGACGTATTGAAAATATTCAGACCTTTATTTTCCATTGCGCCCATATTGAAGGCACTGGTCGCCACAATCATATAATTATCTAAATCATACGGCAGACCATAGTGTTCTTCATCCCAACGCATCGAATGTTTTAACGCTTGCATAGCAATTTTGCATTTTGGAATGTCTTTTTCTTCTGCATAAATTTCCAGTGCAACATTACGCCCTTCAGATGTCACATAATGGTCTTTCATGACTGCCAAATCGCCAATCACACAAGCAAATAAATAGCTTGGCTTTTTGGTCGGGTCTTGCCAAATCGCATAATGACGACCTTCGCCTGCTTCACCTGTTTCTAACAAGTTGCCGTTTGCCAATAACACAGGATATTTTTTATCGGCTTCAACACGTGTGGTAAATACCGACAATACGTCTGGGCGGTCAGGATAGAAGGTAATTTTACGGAAACCTTCAGGCTCGTTTTGGGTAACAAATAAATCAGAACTTGCCTGATATAAGCCTTCAAGTTGCGTATTGCTTTCAGGATGAATGATCACGATGGTTTCTAACGTGACTTGATCAGGTGCATTTGCAATGCGAAGCTGCTCACTATCTAATTGATAGTCACTTTCCGATAATTCCGTGCCATTCAAAATAATAGATTTCAATTCTAAATCACGGCCCAATAACACCAAATCGCCTGCAGTCTGACGCTGCATTTTCAATGTTGCACCCACTTGGGTGTAATCTGCATAGACTTGAATATCTAGCTCTACAGCATCTACCAAGAATGAAGGTTTTTGATAGTCTTTTAAATAGATAGTTTGGCTGGCTTCAACCATAGGATTTGCTGCAATATTCATCTTGTCCTCATTCTTTGTGGCGATGCGCTTGTTTTTGTAAAGTTGCAATGATCATACGACAACTTTCAACATCTGTCTGCGCACAATCTATTTCAGTCTTATTCAACAATGCTGATTTATATGGGTGCTCAACCCAAGCTTTTCAATCCTATCTGGATTAATCCTGTACAAGTAACATAAAAGCAGACTGTTTAAATCAATACCTGTATTGCTATTACGCGTAAATTTAATATTTTGATATGCAACTTCACTTCAAATACGACCAACACAGGCTAATTTTGATGATGATCAAAAGCACAGAAGCTTCCACTTTTCAGTACACAAGCCATGTATAATGACATATCACGATTTACTTGAGCTTCTATTTCACAATGCTACAAATTCTGCAAAAACAATTAGATGAAAGCACATTATGCCCTTTGTGTCAGGCATCTATGTATTGGGTAGAAGCAGAACAATATGAGCAGGAATTAAATTTTCACCAATGTAGTCATTGTGAACATCGCATCTTTCAAAATAGCCAACAACAAAACTGTCATTGCGCAAGCTGTACCCAACAACGCAAAAAAATCATGGCGGAAACCCGCTTGCAAGAACAACAAAAATTCAAAAAACAGGATGCACCTGAACGCGAATTAAATCAGCTGCGTTTTATAGATAAATTATTTTTATTGAGTATTTTAGATCAGCATGCACAGGAACATATTCCACATGAAGAATTTATAGATTGGGAAAAAATCAAGTATTTAAATATTACCCCCAACTATTTTTTCCAGCACGGCATGATCAAACATTTGCTAAAAGAGCAAATATTAATTGCCAAAGATTTTGCGGAAAATGCGCAGCAATATTATATCAATGTCCGTTTAGATGGTTATTCTGAACCAAGCTTATTCAGCATTGCACAACAATTACGTTATTGGTTTTATGAAAATCTGAGTATGGGCACACCGTTCAAAACAGCAGATGAAGTCAAAGATGCGCTGTATTTATTGCTGTATCAAGAGATTGTGCAGTTTATGCAATTTTATTGTCGGACTTGGGGAATACAAATTGCGGGCAACCATAGTTTTCAGAGCTTTTGCTACCGACTTTTAGATGTCTTGGCGGTTGGGCAAATTTATTACTTGGTGCAAACTGCTTTGGAATTTTTATACCAACAAAAAGCACTCAAACCGCGTAATGAAAACTTTATTAATACCAATTTACTGAAAAAGACTGTGCAGCAATACCGAGAACGGTCAGTGGCTGAAAAATGGGAGACCTCTACCCTGCCACGCCCGCCTAATTTGCCTTTCAGCTATATGAGCGAAATTTTATTCTTCCGCTTTTTGGGTTATGACGAAAGGATTTTCTTTCAACCTGTGTGGCGTTCTTGGCGAAAAATTGAAGCACGACTTAAATTTTATTCACTTAAACGCTGTATGCACTGCGGATCGGATGAACTGACTGTCGATTATGACGCAGAAAATTATGTGTCCTTATTTTGTCGCAACTGCAAACATCAAGATCATTATTTCACTCAATAAAACTTTGGTGAAGATGATGGTTACACCCCATCACTGCCCAAATTCATCATCTACTGCAGTATAGAGTCAACAGGATACGTACAGAGGATTACAGTTTTTCGATGTGATAAGCACCTAATCCACTTTTCTGTTTAGTGCTAAATTGAGTGCCGTTTCAGATAAAGTTTTACCGTCTAATTTACAAATACACATAATGCCCCAACCATCAAAATAATCAGGCGCGTGCTGCAAAAAGAAATTGGAATGTACATCTTGCGGAATTCTCAAATGCATCAGTTGCTCAAAACTTCGTGCTGGAGAATGAGTTTCATGCACATATACGCCTTCACCGCGCTTTTGAATTTCAGGATACCGTGCCGCCATAAGCTGCAAAACTTCATGATATTCCTTAGGCATAGTTTTCCCGACTCTTGGGAAAAAACTTTTAGAACGCGAAGCAAACAAAGAATAAATCTTCGGTTGATTAATGCTAATCACAAACCACAATGGAATAAATGGATTTTTTAAGCGTCGATTCAACATGGCTTTGACTGCACTTGGAATCGTCAAATTTTGTTTTTGATATTCAGACAAAAAACCCGCTCGTGAATTGACCACATGCATAGGCTGTTCATTATAATGAATCAAAATAAAAGGAATAACATTTTGCCCAACCACTTGATCTCGATCATGATATTGAATAACCGTGACTGCGATTGCATCGGGGTCATAAACAAAGGCTTTAAATTCTTCTAAACTCGAATTTGGAAAGATTTTTTGATCGAATTGATAAATTTTTTCAAAAAAATACGATTGCTGCTGCATTGAAAGCGCTTTAAAGTCAAAAACTGTTTCTATTAAATTCATAAAAACAACCCAGTTTCATATTTAAAGAGAGACGCAAAATTTTTTTAATTGGTCAATGCATTAATAATATGACACATTTTAATTACATAATTTTACAATCATTATAGTAAGTTATTAAAAAATATCCAATTTCATTAAAATTAAAACTAAGTAGTTCATTTCAACAAAGTTTTTACCAAAAATTATAATTAAAATTGAATACCAGCATTAATCCATTATATTTTGTGACGCAGTTTACATTATTTTATGACGAACGGTATTGATAGGCAAATTTATATTGTTTTAATAAGTTAAATCCTAATTTATTTCATAGCTTACGCCCCTATTTTTAAAATCAGCTAGGCAAGCTGAAATATCACAATCTATGCTGTTTTAAATGTCATTCATTATTAGATTGAAATTTTACACATAAAAATAAGGGCTGAATAATCAGCCCTTATTTGATCTTGCTTATCGCTCAACACTCGAACAAATCATAGATTTGCTCTTGCGTTTGCTTTTCCTAACTTAGGTCAACTGAGCAGCAGCAATTTTCTTGGTGTCTACATTCGCAGCAGCGTCTGTGTAGCTTTCCATCTGGTCAAAGTTCAAGTACTTGTAGATGTCAGCAGACATGCTGTCGATTTGAGAAGCGTACTGTTGGTATTCTTCTGGTGTTGGTAACTTACCAAGTACCGCTGCAACAGATGCAAGCTCAGCAGAAGCTAAGTAAACGTTTGCACCTTGACCTAAACGGTTCGGGAAGTTACGTGTAGAAGTAGATACTACAGTTGTGTTCGGTGCTACACGTGCTTGGTTACCCATACATAATGAACAACCTGGCATTTCTGTACGCGCACCCGCTTTACCATAAGTGTTGTAGAAGCCTTCTTCCATAAGTTGACGCTCGTCCATACGAGTTGGAGGCGCTAACCATAGACGAGTAGATAAAGAACCACCAGGAACTTTGTCTAATAACTTACCAGCAGCACGGAAGTGGCCGATGTTTGTCATACAAGAACCGATGAACACTTCATCAATTTTGTCACCTTGAACGTCAGAAAGAAGTTTTGCATCATCTGGATCGTTCGGGCAGCAAAGGATTGGTTCTTTGATGTCTGCAAGGTCAATTTCATACACTTTAGTGTATTCAGCGTCAGCATCAGCTTTAAGAAGTGATGGGTTCGCTAACCATTTTTCCATGTTCTCAACACGACGAGCCATAGTACGCGCATCGCCATAACCTTCAGAAATCATCCACTTAAGCATGGTGATGTTTGAACGAAGGTATTCAGCAACTTTCTCTTCAGAAAGTGTGATAGAACAACCTGCAGCTGAACGCTCAGCAGAAGCATCAGACAATTCAAATGCTTGTTCAACTGTTAAGTCAGTTTCCATTTCTGTTAAGTCGATTTCTAAGATACGACCAGAGAAGATGTTTTTCTTACCTTTCTTCTCTACAGTTAAGTCACCTTCTTTAATTGCGTAGTAAGGAATCGCATGTACAAGGTCACGTAAAGTGATACCAGGCTGCATTTTACCTTTGAACTTCACAAGTACAGACTCAGGCATGTCAAGTGGCATAACACCAGTTGCTGCAGCGAACGCTACAAGACCAGAACCCGCTGGGAAAGAAATACCAATTGGGAAACGAGTATGCGAGTCACCACCAGTACCTACTGTATCTGGAAGAAGCATACGGTTTAACCAAGAGTGGATAATACCGTCACCTGGACGTAAAGAAACACCACCACGGTTCATGATGAAGTCAGGAAGCGTGTGTTGCATTTGAACGTCAACTGGTTTTGGATACGCAGCTGTGTGACAGAAAGATTGCATTACTAAGTCTGCAGAGAAACCTAAACAAGCTAAATCTTTTAATTCGTCACGTGTCATTGGACCTGTTGTATCTTGAGAACCAACAGTAGTCATCTTAGGTTCGCAGTAAGTACCTGGACGAACACCTTGACCTTCTGGAAGACCACAAGCGCGACCTACCATTTTTTGAGCTTGAGTGAAGCCTTTGCCTGTGTTTTCAGGTTGTACTGGAGTACGGAACAAAGTAGATGGTGCAAGACCTAAAGCTTCACGCGCTTTAGCTGTCAAACCACGACCAACGATCAAGTTAATACGACCGCCTGCACGTACTTCGTCTAGAAGCACTGGAGTTTTAAGTTCAGATTCAGCGATTTGTGCGCCGTCTTTGAACGCTGTTACTTTAGCAGCAGCATGGTCGATTTTAAGCGTGATTTCATCACCCATGTTCATGTTAGAAACGTCGATTTCTACTGGTAAAGCACCCGCATCTTCCATTGTGTTAAAGAAGATTGGCGCAATTTTACCACCTAAGCAGTAGCCGCCATCTTTTTTGTTTGGAATGTGCGCGATTTCATCACCGAAGAACCAAAGTACAGAGTTAGTTGCAGACTTACGAGAAGAACCTGTACCAACAACGTCACCCACGTAAGCAACTTGGTTGCCTTTCGCGATAAGGTCTTTGATTTGGTTTAATGGACCAACTTCACCAGGAACTTCTGGGTTGATGCCATCACGTACGTTTTTCAACATTGCATTTGCGTGCAATGGAATGTCTGGACGGCTCCAAGCGTCTTGTGCAGGTGACAAGTCGTCAGTGTTGGTTTCGCCAGTAACTTTAAACACTGTAAGTTTGATTTCTTCAGGTACATCTTTACGGCTAGTGAACCATTCAGCATCAGCCCAAGATTGTAAAACTGCTTTCGCGTTTTCGTTACCTGCTTTTGCTTTGTCTGCTACGTCATGGAACGCATCAAATACAAGCAAAGTATTTTTCAATGCTTCAGCTGCTAAGCCAGCCAATTCAGCATTGTCTAAAAGCTCTACTAAAGGTGCTACGTTATAACCACCAAGCATTGTGCCTAGTAAGTAAACTGCACGTTCTTTAGAAACGAGTGGAGAGGTTGCTTCACCTTTTGCTACAGCAGCTAAGAAAGCAGCTTTAACGTATGCCGCTTGGTCAACACCTGCAGGTACACGGTTTTCAATCAAATCAACCAAATAAGCTTCTTCGCCTGCTGGTGGATTTTTTAATAATTCAACTAATGCAGCTGTTTGCACATCATCAAGTGGCTTCGGTGGGACTCCGAGTGCGGCACGTTCTTCAACGTGTTGGCGGTAAGCTTCTAGCACGGTGTTATTCCTCTTTTTTAAAAAATTATTTGTGAATTCCTGCTTTTAAAGCATCACAAACAATATGGACTGCAAAATTTTACTAAACTTCAGGTTAAAAGTTAATGCAACTAGAGTGTTTCTTTGTGATGCCCATTATTTTATAACTAAATGATGCGCATATTGTTCAATTTACAGGCAAAACACGACTTAATTTTAACTTTGTCTGTATGTACACTAACTTTTCGCCTAAAGTTTAACTCGTAAAAAAGGCAACGCTCATGTTGCCTGTTCTAATGAATGAATGATATTCCACCTTAGTGTACTGTCGTAGCTTGAAGATAGTGCTGTAATTGTTCACGACTACCTTCAAACTTGAGTTGAATTTCATCTTCATGCAGCATGCAATGTTCTGCACTGGTAAACGAAATTTGAACTTGATATATCTTTGCAGGTGCATCAATTTGCTGACGTAAATACACCCGATCACCTAAACTTAAAACATAATGACTGCCGCCAATCACTGCGACACCTTGTTCATCTTCTAAGAGCAAATCTGCATTATGCAGGTAAGCAACCACTTCCATTATGCGCTCCTACTGTTTTTGTTATCTTTTTAATTATTCATGAAAAAGATAAGCTTTGCCAGTTTTAAGATTTAGAACTTGTCACAATTTATTTGTTATTTATTTTAGTTTTAGACGTTTTATTTACTTAGGCTATTTTTGATAAAAGATATAGAGGTACAAAACATATTTCAATTTTAATTCATAAAAAAACCGTTCTTTTAGAACGGTTTGTAATCAGGCATTTTATCATGCGGGGTCGCGATACATTTTTCAGTAAATTGCGTACGGACTTTTTCACGTGCCGCATCAACATCACCATTAATTTCTTCAAGTGGCAATGCATATACTTGCTCAATAATCTCTGAGATAAAATTACGGGTAATGTCATCTTCAATTTTATTGGCATGCTCAATGGCACGTTCTTTTTCAATCGCATTTTGACGATCTAGCATGATGGTACGCGCAGCATTGCCAACACTTCGGCAATAGCCTTGCCATTGTTCTTCAGGGGTTAAGGGTTTCTTTTCTGCACAACCCATTAATGCAAGCACTGCAGTCACCACCAAAATCTTTTTCATTGAAGCTCTCCTGTTGTGCTTATGATAATCAAAAGTTGACATAAATACGAAACTATCCATGCACAAGCTTAAAAAATGCGCTCTGATAGAACGCATTTTAAGTGAGGTTGCCGTTAGAAGCGCCAGTTATAGAAAATATCCACTGCGCGTTCTAAAGCTTGGCTGGCTTCTAAGTACAGTCGCTTATTCATTTGATAACGCAAAGTCAATTTATTGACAGGTGTGAAAACCCCCACGCCATAACGAATAAACAAGTCTGGGGTGATATAACCCGTCAAACTGACTTGGGTATCATCGCCTGTACCTTGGGCATCAAGTGCCAAACCACTTAAACCGAATGTACGTCCAATTTGATTGGTCAAGGCACGTGTACCACCCAATCCCATACTAATACCTGCCGCTGCAATAGTATTGTTGACGTCTGACTTAAAGCTTTCGGTCTGACTCAAACCACTGGTACCTTCATTGATACGACCTGTGATCAAAGCATTTAATGCTTCTTGTTCAGATAAGCCTGCATCGTTATAGACCTGAATGTTCGGACTGCTGGCTGTGCCTGTAACTCTAAAGCCGACCATGCTGCCCTGTACATTTTTATTGGCATCCATATCTAAAGTTGGGTTAGAAATTGGGCCATTAAAACGCGCAATGGCACGGTTCAAATCCAGACTTTGTCCATAGGCTTCAATTTTCACACGCTGGCTGACCCCAATCGCACCATTGGCACGCATCGCAGTTTCTAAACCACGTTGAGATAAATACAAACGTCCAATCAGTGGAATACGGCTATTAAAACCTTGGAAAATGACCCGATCACCCAAATTCAGTTCAAGATCGGCACGAATATCCCACGGACGAGCTGAACGTAACAATGCCAGTTGATCTTGTCCTTCATGCACCACACGCACATCCGAAGAAACGTTAACCACAGGTGCCGATACTTCAGGCATAGAAATTAAAGCCCGTGGTACATCTACACGGCCTTTTAAACTCAGTTTTTTCTGGAAAGGTAAAACATCTAAGGATACATCTGGCGTAATCATTGCAGTAATCAGCGGTGCTTGACGAATTAATAAGTCTTTACCGTTTAAATTTAACTGAATACGCAGATCATTTTTCCAATCTACACTGCCTGTTAAACGCCCTACACCACCACCGCTGTTAAATGCGCCATTAATACTGGCCTGATCTTGGCGGATAGAGGAGTAGACCTGCACATTGGTCAGATTTACAGGTAAAGAAATCATGCTGATCGCACCATCTTTCAGGCGCATTTCACCCGTCAGCAATGGTGAAGTTAAAGTCCCATTGACCTTGCCAGCAAAGGACAAAGTGCCTGCCATTGAGCGCACATCGGCAATAAACGGTTTAAAAACTTTAAGTTGTACCTGATCAAAGGCAATTTCACCGCGCATTGGCATGTTTTTAGTGTAAGGATCAATCAGCACATTGGCATAACCTGTACCAATTTCAGGTGTTTTCACATCTATGCGTAATTTCAAGCCTTCGGCAATGCTTTTTGCGACCACAGCCACTTGTTCATAGCGCAAGGTTGAGCCTATATCTTGTGGATCGTCCGCAGCAAGTCCAATGACGCCATCACGCGTGACCAAATGTGCATCAATTTTTGGCTTCTGTCCTTTTGCCCACGCCGCTTTGGCATACCCATTAACCTTGCCTGTAATCGCCAAACCTTCAGGCATAAATGCAGAAAAGTCATTTAAGTCTAAGTTTTGAGTCACAAATGATGCATTGGCTTTGGTTTTACTCACACGAATAGGTTGATCAAAACACAATTGGCTTTGCTGACTCATCCAACAATGCGCACCAACATACAACTCACTGGTTCTATGTTGATATATCACGGCCGCGTTTTGGCGCTGTGCCAAATGGGTTCTTAAGGAGTCAAAATCCCCTTTCTGAATTTGTCCCATCCAATCATTTTGTGCATTTAAACCACCCGCCAATTGCACATAAAACTTACTCAACTTATTTTCAGCTTCCAGTTTTAAAATATGCGCCTGACGTGTGCCTGCTAAAGAAATCTGCCCTTGCTCAATGCCACGGTTACCACTGCGTAAATTTTCCATGGATGCCGTCATCAGCGTTGGCGTATTTTCAGAAGTTGGCAATTCACCTTGTAAGCGCAACTTACGCACGCTGAAAATATTATTGAGGCTGAACTGATCAACTGCAAAATTGGCAGTGGCTTGTAAGCGTGGCTGCGACTGCACATTGATCACATTGATATAGCCATACGCACGTCCACGTAAACCTGAATAGATTTCGTATAAAGCAGGCGCATTGACTTTAATACGCAGATTTTGTGCATTCCCCGTTGCTTGTAACTGATTTTTGGCATAAGACAAAAATAGATTATTGGCTTCAAACTGTTGTGGTAAAAAGCCTTTTTGATTAGCATCAATCAACATGGCTAAATTCCCCGTACCACGTACAGGTTTATTATTGAGCATGCCTGCCAAATTCAGACGTTCAATGTTGATCCGTTTTTGAGTGTCTGACCAAATACCTTGAGTGCGAATATTGCCCGATAATTCACCACGTACACTGGACACAAAATAGTGCGGCTTAAAGCGAATTAAAGAAGCGTTTAAATTCCAGCTCACCCCCTGATTCAAATGCAGCAAACCATCCGCCACAATTTGCCCTGCAACACCATTATGGCGTAAGTCGCTAATTTTAATTAGTTCCGGCGTACCCGATAATTTTAGTTTTAAATGTCCTTCACTGCCTTGAATGGCACTGGCATTTAACCCACCATCATAATTCACGGCAAAACTTTTAAAGCCACCACCAGCTTTCACATCATGGAACAATAAAGCGATGGTGCTTTGCCCAGTTAAATGTACGTTTTCATTTTGATTGACCAAACGCCCTGTCAAATTAATATCTTTCAAATGAATAATTTGCTGATTCGGCAATGCAAAACCATTGGCTTTAAACTGCCCATTTAACACATTAACAGGTGCTGCGGTGCTGATACTTTGCGGATTAAAGTTTTTCGCAGCCAATACTGCATTCCATTTCAACTGACGTTTATCAGTTGGTAAATCAATGACGGCGCTGCCTGCCAAATGACTATCTGCGGTATCAAATTTAAAATTAGGAATATTTAAGCGATTATTCTTTAAATTCAGTTTAGCTTGGTACATACCTGCAGGTAACATGGTTTTTTCATGTGTGCTGACTTTGGTCGCCACAAAAATATCTTGCTGACCTTCTACCAAGGCCATTTGCACATCACCCAATTCACTTTTTAACCAACCCACATACGGCACAGCACGGTCTATGTTGTTCCAGCGCACATCAAGCAACATCGGATTTGCCGCTTTGCCCTGCGCAGGTTTTTGATCGAGTTTTAAATTCCAAGTTTCATATTGGTCAAAATCGACTTGTGCAGTTAAGTGTGTGCCTTTTTCCAAATGACCTTTAGATGCTAAATTGGCATCTAAACTTGGCGGTAAAAAGTCTTTGACCACTTGAGGAATTAGTGGATCTTTAGGATTAATTTTATCCAGACGTCCTGTTAAATCCCAATTGACTTTTTTATCCCAACTGACAATGCCCGCTACATTGGCAGCACCTTGCATAAGTTGTGCATTTAAATTGCTGATATTCAGTTGATGAACTAAGTCGGTATACATCAAACCTGTATATTGACCTTTAGGAATGTGTTTACCGCTCAAATCTGTATTGACATCAATATCTAAACGCTTGATATCACCTTTAAATTTGGCTGCACCTGCTTGGGTAAAAAGCTCCTGCTCGGTCAAAATAGGCCAACGGTAGTCTTTAAATTGTAACTCACCAAACATTGGCACTTGCTTACGCATTGGATGCAGCACCACCCATCCCGTGAGCAAGTCAGGCGTATTTGTTGCAACACCCGCCTGAATCGTGTCGAGTGTGCCTTTGCCTACTACTTTAATATCGTGAATATTTAAGCTGTCATGTAAAGAGGGAATATTTAAATCACCCACCACATTAAGCGGATATTTACCTTCAAATTTCATATCGCCTGTGGCATTGCGTACATTCAAATATCCCATATCCATATTGGAATCTTCAAATTTCAGTTCTGTACCCGACCACAAGGCATTATTTAAATGAATATCGTAAAAATCAACCTGCGTACCAGAGGCGGTTTGAATCAATAAATGATCGACATCGGCAGTATCTAAACGCAAAACAAAAGGTAAGCGAATTTCATTGAATTTGAATGGATCATCACTTGGTGGGCCTTTCGGATAAATCCGCAGATTACGCACATCGGCACGATTGAGATGGATTTCTTTATCTAAAATGGCACGCCAACCAAGAATGACATCGGCACGGTCAATTTTGACATCAACAGGTTTTAAACTGACGATGATATTGCGCAGAATAATCCCGCGCCATAAATTACCGCCTTCATATTCATAATGAATAATTTCTTGGCGCTGCAATACGCTGTCTAATAAGAACTTTGAGCCACGGTCTGTTGAGAACATCACCACCAAAGCGGACACCAATAAAACCAGCATCAACAGCAGTGACAGTAAAACACTCCTGAGTATTCGACGCTTTTTAGGTGCCGTTACTGGAGTTTCTGGTTGCTGTTCAACTTCAGCCATAATGTTCTCTAAGTCTTAAATTTATAGTTGAGAGCCAATAAAGAAATGTAAACGGATTGGATGGTTATCATCTGAAATACCAGAAGCCACATCAATCCGAATTGGGCCAATTGGTGATGCCCAACGTACCCCCAAACCTACGCTATATTCGGTGTCGTTGCTAAAGTCTTTATCGTAAGCATTACCAAAATCACTAAATACTGCTGCGCGCCACCCCTCTTTAAATTGATAGTTATATTCTAATGAACCAACCGCCAAAGCCTGACCTCCAATTTTAAAGCCTTCAATTTGTGGTGTTAAAGACTTGTAGTCAAAGCCACGTAAAGACTGGTCACCACCAGTAAAATAACGCAAATTATAAGGCACTTTATTAAAATCTTCGGTGTAGATATAACCTAAGTCACTGCGTCCGACAAACTGATGATCGTCATTTTCACCCAATGAATAAATAAAACGCCAACCTGCATTTAGAATGGCTAAATCTGCATCGCTGAGCAGTGATTCACTCCCCAGTTCTATTTTATAAATTTGGCGGAAACCTTTGCTTGGGTTAACACGACGGTTACTGTCGGTACGTGAAACTTCATAGCCAAGCAATAACGATTGTTGCTCGACATCACCATTGGCAATAAACGCATCAGGCACTTTTTCCAAAAATACAGTGCCATCTTCAGTTAAGCGATCCAGTCGATAACGCAAGCCAAAAGTATGTTGCCAACTGCCCATTGGGTTTTTAATCACACGGTCTACACCTGCAACCGCAGATTCAATCATCAAGCCGCCACCTTGTGCAACATCGTCACGTTCTTCACGCTCATAACCGCCAACCAACGCGACATAATCATTCAAGGGATGGTTATAAGGAATATTATAACGTCCATCAATGGCTTGACGAATTTGCGAAAGCTCTAAGTTGGCATCGAAAGAGTGACCACGTTTATTGACAATGGCACGGCGATATTGCCCACGCAAACGCACGCCTGTGTCAGTTCCGTAACCTGCACCGACTTCGGCACTATTTAAGCGGTCTGCATTTAAAGTCACAATCACAGGAATTTTTTTGTCTATGCGTGCTTGCTGTTTTAAGCGTTCTTCTTCTGATTGTTTGTCTTCTTGCTGTGCTTGTAGCATGCGCAGCTTATCGTTGCTCGCACCTTCTTCTGTGCCAGCAAATTCAGCTTCGTTCACCACAGATTGCGTCACTTCCTGAGATGACGCCACCCGTTTTTGATCGACGACTGTGGCATCGTAAACTGAGATTTTTTGTTGATCGACCAAAGCCTGAATATCAGGTGGCAATTCCAAAGGATGCTCTACAGGATCAGGACGGATCGTATCAACTAAGGTGTAGTTGAAATAACGCGAGTTGGTGAGGTTATTGGCCAAACCATTTACACGCCAAAAAGTATAGTCAGCATTGTCCTGCCAAGTGACCATACTTTGCAGAATATCCATATCCAAAGGGAATTCTTGATTTGGATCGCTCATACGAAATTCAACATTTCCGAGTTTATAACGCTCGCCTGTTTCATAACGTAAATTGATATCGGCTGTATTTTGAGGTTGAGCGACTTTAACGTCATGCAAACGCCAGTAACTGTCAAAATAACCGTTATCTGAAGCGGCATCGGTAATTCGTTTTTTGGTTTGCTCATACAAACCATGATTAAACACATCATCTACTTCTTGATCAGGCAAGACACCAATAACCTGAAATTGTGCCTCGTATTGTCCTTCACCTGTAAATTCAATATTTTGCTGTTTAATCGCCACAGGTGGATTTGGCACAACCTGCACACGCACGCGGCTATCACTGAGTTTTTCAAACTTAAACTCGGCATTATAAAAACCCACCGCCTGCGCAGCCTGATTTGACAACGTACGCAGTTGCGGCAATGCCGATGGAAAATCAGCAAAAGATTCCTGGGTAAAACTGGAAAGTTTGGCCTTAATATTGGCACTTAAATGATCCACCGCTGTACGATAAGCATCGGGCGACACTTCTCCAATTGAGTTTTGTGTACCATTGGCGCCATTTGCGGTAATGACTACATCTGCACTAATACGCGGCACTTTGGCTGTGTTTAGCTCACGCGGTGGACGGACTTTATACAGTAAACGTCTAAAAAAACCGGGTTTATCGGCATTTTCGACCTGCGTCATCCAGCCCAATTCAGTCATTAAGGTATCGTTAGGATTGGCTTCCACTACAAAATTACTGTCTGCCTGAATATTGGTTATGAGCTGATCGACATTTACAGGCGCTTGATCAATTTGCAGTAGCTCCTGCTGTGTTGCGTCTTGAACCAACGTTTCTGGCACTTGACCATTGCGGTCTAGCATCGCTTCTTGTTTGGCTTGTTCTGCCACCTGAAAAATTTCATTGGCAAGCCCCTGATCTACAGGTGCAATGGGTAAATCTTCTAAGTCTTCAAATTCGATAGGCTGAAATTCAGCAAAAGATGCCCCTGCCTGTTGTTGCTGTTGCAGCATTTCTAGACTATTAAATTCAGGTGTTTGCGCTTGCTCTAAAGCTTCTTCTATTTTTTGTAGATCTTGGGCACTGTCTTTACCTTGTGCTGCTGCCAGTTGTTTAATTTCTGCAGCTAAATTTTGTGCTTCTTCTGCAGTTGGAGTCTGTAGCGGTACAGGATTTTCAGCAAGCTGAGCGTTTGAATTGGGTACAGTAAGACTTTCTGCAAAACTTGAAGATGCAACTAAACCTAAAAACAGACTTAGTCCGAGCTTTTTCGGCATATTCCAGCATAAAATTGCATGCATACTGGAACACAGTACTGATTTTTTAAAGTTTGTATTTACAAGCATAAAAAACTCTAAACTGATTTAATTTTTATGGAAAAACCCCAATGAACCCGCGTACAAACACCAATTTATTTGATTTTTTCATCAGTGAAAAGACTTGAAACATCATACATGATTTTCTGTACTATTATATCAAGCGGTCACATTTCTTAATAAAACTAAACGAAGTTAATCACGCATGGAAAAAAATGAACATTTGTTGAGGAGTCGTCGCTTTTTGCCGACGTTTCTCACTCAATTTTTTGGCGCACTCAATGATAACGTGTATAAACAAGCGCTGCTTTTAGTCTTTACCTATGGTCTGATTAGCCAGCAATCTGCAAATGTCAGCACCTTGAATAATTTAGCAGCCTTGTTGTTTATTTTGCCGTATTTTATTTTTTCTGCCACCGCAGGACAATTGGCAGACAAGTATGAACGCGCTCAATTGGTACGTGCCATCAAACTGCTTGAAATTATCATCATGCTGATTGGTACCGTTGGTTTTATTTTAGGAAATTTGTGGCTATTGCTGATTGCCTTATTTTTAATGGGCGCACAATCGACCTTTTTTGGCCCAATCAAATATGCCATTTTGCCTGAAGTACTCAAACCGCATGAACTGATGTCGGGCAATGCAATTTTCCAGTCAGGTACATCCATTGCAATTTTATTGGGGATGATTTTAGGCGGTGCAGTGATTTCGGTATCTGCAGGCAATTTAGTCTGGATTAGCTTAACTGTGGTGATTATTGCACTAATTGGTTATGCCTCAAGTCGTTTTGTGCTGACGCAGCGCGTCACGGCACCCGAGATTGAAATTGACTGGAATTTTTTCCGCACCAGTTTCCAGACTTTAAAATATGCCAAAAGCCTGCCGATGATTTTTTTGATCTTACTTGGAAACTCTTGGTATTGGTTTTATGGGGCAACGTA
Source organism: Acinetobacter sp. YH16051 (assembly GCF_013417135.1). NCBI lineage: Bacteria > Pseudomonadati > Pseudomonadota > Gammaproteobacteria > Moraxellales > Moraxellaceae > Acinetobacter > Acinetobacter sp. YH16051. Next base: position 20,538 of record NZ_VPEN01000004.1, read on the forward strand.
TTTAACCCAAATTCCACAACTCACTCAACAAAACTTGCATGCTTCTGAAAACGTGGTGAGTTTATTACTGACGCTCTTTTCTGTCGGTATCGGTGTGGGTTCTTTGCTCTGCCGTAAAATAGGCGGTACAGACGTTAATATTAAAATGGTGCCTATTGGCGCAGTCGGTTTAACCGTCTTTGCTTTTTATTTGGCAGGCGCATTGGCTTTTGTACCAGAAAAAACAGGCGCACTACTGGGCTTAGCCGAAGTCTTTCAGCAAGGCTGGAGTTATTATCATGTCATGTGTGCAGTCACTTTACTGGGCATTAGTGGCGGTTTTTACATTGTGCCCTTGTATGCCATGATGCAAGCCTATTCCCCTCGCTCGCACCGCGCACGTGTGGTCGCAGCCAACAATATTTTAAATGCGGTATTTATGGTGTCATCTGCCATTTTTTCGATTTTAATTTTAAGCATTTTAAAAATTGATTTAAAAATTTTATTTAGTATTACGGCTGTTTTAAGTGCTGTTTTCACCTTTTGGCTCTTGTTAAAGCTCAAGCCAATGTTAGATACTGCACAGGACTCTTTGGAGGATTAATTTCATGCGTCATTACACAGGCATCGACAAGTTTATTCATTCATTTGACCAAGCCTTGCGTAGTTTAGTACCTGGCACAACTTCGGCTCAACGTGAAAACCCAGGCAATACGGTTGAAACCAAATTGGCAGTGAGTGAAGCACGTCATGTTGCAGGCTTAATGCGAGTAAACCATAGTGGTGAAGTCTGTGCACAAGCCTTATATCACGGTCAGGCTTTAACTGCGAAATTGCCCAATGTACGTCGTGAAATGGAACAGGCTGCAATTGAAGAACAAGACCATTTGGCGTGGTGCGAAGACCGCTTAAAAGAGTTAGACAGTCACACCAGTTTGCTTAATCCTGTATGGTATGGCTTGTCTTTTGGGATGGGTGCAATTGCAGGTATTGCGGGCGATAAATACAGTTTGGGTTTTGTGGCAGAAACTGAACGTCAAGTCAGCTTGCATTTAGAACATCATATTAGCCAATTGCCTGAACAAGATGATCGTTCACGTAAAATTCTAGTCCAAATGAATGAAGATGAATTGCATCATCGCGATACGGCGCTCAAAGCAGGTGGTGTAGATTTGCCTGTACCTGTACGTTTGACCATGACTGCGATTTCCAAGCTCATGACCAAGACCAGTTATTATATTTAATGAATTGATAACACTTAAACGCTCACAATTGTGGGCGTTTTTTTATGTCATTGGAATAGAAAACATCTCGATTAAAACGATCAAAAAATAACAGAGAAAGAGCCGATCTTGAGTTATCCCAAGATTTATCCGCAGATTTTGTGGATATTTTTTAAGTGCAAAGCCGTATAAATACAGAAAAATATTGTTTTTGATGGTTTTTCATACAAATATATCAGAAAGATATGACACGGTGATGTTAACCGAAACGAGATCACAGATCACAGCCAAAATTTAAAGATGTGTAGTACGAATCTACCCCTTTTATTGGCTGATTTATTCTTCACAACTCACAATTGGGTAGTCATGCTCTGGATGCACAAAAGCCTCATCTTGCCAAATATCCCACATTGGAATTTTAACATCTAAAGCCAGTGGCATTTTTTTCGGATTGAATTGCATTTGAGCTAAATTTTCACCCCACGCAATAATATCAATATCCAGTGGAATGTCATGCGATGGGCGCACACGCCCTGCTGCAACTTCCAATTCCTTAAGGATGACGTTTAGATGCTCAAAGCTTAAACGGCTTTTTAGCAAACAAGCAGAATTCCAATAGTCTGCACCAATTCCATCACGGCATGGAATCAGATAAATGTGCGAAAAATGCACTTCACCCAATGCAGCAATTTGCTGATAGGCATTTTTAAACTGACGCGGTGCTTCGCAGTTACTCGCCAGAGCGAGGGCAAAAATCGTTTCGGTGGCGTTCAAGACGAATTCCTACAGAATTGGCTTCTGGAATAATGGCAGGTTTGCGAATGGTGATGGTAATGGATTCAATGGCGGCAAAAGTCGTAAAAAGTGCATCCAATACCAATTGTGCGGCATGCTCAATCAATTTGGGCGCAGCCTGCTGAATCACTTGCGCTGAAATGCTGCAAATTTCTGCATAATTGAGCGTGTCTTGCAACTCATCTGAAGCTGCAGCTTGGCTTAAATTGGTGGCAATAATCAAATCCAACATAAGCGGTTGTTGAATCTGACGCTCCCATGCAAAACAGCCGACGACTGTTTCTACCTTTAAGCCTTCAATGATAATTGCATCCATGACCACACTCTATATTTCATTTTAAATCCTTCTATCTCTGTCTATTGAAAGGGATATTTGCCGTATTTTAAAGCCACACTGAACTCATAAAACAAAAGATCGGTGGCTTTAAAACATGCAACCAGAAGGCTTGATTCGCCCAATATGGATAATTAATGCTTTAACAACAAATTCGGATCAATGCTTTGTACCATCTGCAATCGTTGATCGGCATAAATATCGGTATAAGGTGCTAAAACGCGCATGAAACGGTCAAAGTACAGCATTTGCTTGAACAGTAAAGCAAAGTCACGCGGGAAACGAATCCCATGACGCTCACCCACAGCAACCATATCGAGCATAATGTCATTTAAATCGGCAGGGTTAGAAGTCAGCAACTCTTGAGGATCGGCCAGCAATACGCCACTAAATAAACGCTCTAAATCTGCTGCCAAAACCTGAGTATCAATTTGCTTGTCGGTCATGCCCATTTTGAGCATATTTTCAGCCATAAGCGTGTAGTTGGTATTTTGTAGAGCATCCATAAAAGCCATACATGCAGTCCACACTTCAGGATTCAGCTGTCCAACAATACCAAAATCAATAAAGCCGACACGCCCATCTTCAAGCAACATCAGGTTGCCTGCGTGTAAATCGGCATGGAAACTGTTACACATCATCAAGCTACCAAACCATGTATTCATGGCAGTAATCAACACTTGCGATGGATCGTTAGATACTTGTTTCACCACGTCAAAATCGGTCAAAGGTACGCCATACAAACGCTGCATGGTCAATACGCGACGGGTGGAATATTGATGATAGACCTTAGGTGCAGTGGCTTTCGTATTTTGGGTTAAATTCAGATAATTAATAAAATCATCTAGGTTACGTGCTTCTTCAATAAAGTCGACTTCACGCACCATACGGGTTTTGATTTCTTCGACAATATCGGCCAATGACGCAAATTTGACTTTAGGTACAGCTTTTTCGAGCAGTTTAGTCGCCCAGTGCAAGACGTTTAAATCGGTATAGAGAATGGTTTCTACACCCGGTTTTTGCACTTTAATCACTACATCTTCGCCACTCACCAATTTTGCAGCATGTACTTGTGCGATAGATGCTGAAGCTAAAGGCTTTTCATCTATTGAGGCAAATATTTCATCTAAATTGCGCCCTGCAAATTCAGATGCCAATACTTGCTGTACATAGCTAAACGGTAAAGTTGGAGTTTGGTCTAAACAACCTTGAAATTCTTCGACATATTCACGTGGGAACAATGACGGTGTACTGGCAATAAACTGCCCAAGTTTAATGTAGGTTGAACCTAAAGATTCAAATGTTTCGCGCATGAGTTTGGCATTACTTGGCTTTTCAGTGGCATATTTAATGCCTGCTTTGGCTGCCACTACGGCAGTTTCACCCATGCGAGCAACTGAACGTAAACCATCTAACCAGATATTATTTTTCATCATGTCTGAGTCATATTAAAGTAGTGAGAGTTTAACAAAAAATTGCCAAGTAAAAAGGCTATCTTGCCTGACAAACTGGACAGTTGTGGTCTTGATCAAACGACAATAAGCGTTGTTTCATGCTTAAACCATCCCAAAGTAATAGCTTTTGTTTCAGCGCGGTGTTGCCTAAACCCAAGTACAATAAGGCATGATGCGCTTGTAAACTGGCCATGACGTTGGGAGTGGTTGCCAATACGCCACTGTCGGCACAGCGCAAACTTTCATTGGCATGTTGTTCTTTCGGGAACAGACATTCATAGCAAGCAGAATCACCTTCGACCATGAACATTTGCCCTTGAAAACCAATGGCAGAGGCACTGAGTAAAGGTACATTCAATTGTCGGCAATATTGATTGACCAAATATCGGGTACTGAAATTATCACAACCATCTAAAACTAGGTCTTGTTGGGCAACTAAAGTGCCTGCATTTTGCGCATCTAACAGCGTGGTTAAACAAACAATCTCGATATAAGGATTAATTTGCATTAATCTTTTTGCGAGAATTTCGGCCTTATAAAAGCCTAAATCTGCGGGGGTATAGGCGATTTGTCGTTGCAAATTACTGGTTTCAATCACATCAGCATCAATCAGAGTGATTTTTCCCACGCCTGCACGTGCAAGTAATTCTGCGCTTAAACAGCCAATCCCGCCACACCCCACAACAAGTACGTTGGCCAGTTTTAATTTTTCTTGGGCTTCAATATCCCAGCCATCCAATAAAATTTGTCGGCTATATAGATGCATTTCTGCATCGCTCAATTCCAACTGAGTATCGAATATGCTTTCCAAGAAAATGCCCTATTCTGCAAAACCAAAACGCCAAGTATAACGGGTATTCAAAGCAAACCGCCATGACGGCGGTTGAATTGTTGCGTATTTGAACAGATGGAGATGTGCAACGACTTGCTTAAAAGTGCATCCGCATGCCTACGTTATAAGTAACGCCATCGGCATCGCCTATATATTCATTATAATAGGCAATTCCACCATTCCAGTAACATGCCGTATTCCCGACTTTGTCTGAGGTTGTCCCATCTTTACAGGTGGTATTCGAGGTGCTGTCATATAACCATTTATAACCGGCAGTGGCGTAAATCGAGAAATCAGGAACAAAGTTCAAACCGACTTCTACGCCCACAGGTAAAGTGACAAAATTGACATCATTGGCAAGCAGCTTTGAACTTGCGCCGCTATAACCTAGACCTGCGTATGTATTGAAATAAAAACCATGATAGCTGATCAGGTTTAAATTCCCGCCCATATTGAATTCATAATAATCCAAATCGTATTCATTGTTTTTTAAGAATTCCAATCTGCCATAAAAACCTGAGCGATGTGGCGTGGTGGAAACACCCAAAGCAAAACCATCTAGTTCTACTGTATCGCCACTGTCAAAATCTGCTTCAAAATTGGCGTATTCGGCAAAGACTGCATAATTTTTTTGTGGCGTTTTTGCTGCTGGATAGCTGGAATAGGCTGTACTTTCAGCAGTTGGCGCTGGGTTCCAGTTTTGTGCATAACTGCCAGAGGCACACAACAGTAAAGCTGCGCCCATCCATATCGACTTCATAAATATCCGCTTTGACGGCTGCGTGAAATTTAAATGAGCTGTTACCATGATGTTCTCCCCCAATATGTATTGCGCTGCCTACATGCTTTTATCGTAATCGAAGTACATGCAGCCTTGTTCATTGTGTCAGCATAAAGTTGAAAATATCACATCACCAATATGATGCACACATTTTCTATCGATTGAGTTCGTGCTTGCATAATCGGGTGGTTTAAATAAAGAATACAGATTTAAAAAAACGCCAATCTGTATGAATGGCGTTTTTCTTATGGCGCAATAATTAACAGGGCCTATTGGCTGAATTTAGCTCACTTTTTTAAAAGCATTTTGTTTTGCAATTTCTTGTTGCTTCAATAAATTACGCTGAATTTTTCCACTGGATGTTTTAGGCAAACTGCTGACAAATTCAATTTCTTTAGGATAGGCATGTTTCGATAAGCGTGAACGCACATACTGTTGCAGCTTTTCCTGCAATGCAGTGCTTGGTTGATATTGATTTTTTAACACCACAAAGGCTTTTACCACTTCTGTACGCTCTGGGTCTCGCTTACCAATTACTGCGGATTCAAGCACTTCCTCACATTCAAGCAAAGTACTTTCTACATCAAAAGGCCCGACACGATAACCCGAAGTTGTAATGACATCGTCTGCACGACCAATAAAATCAATCCCACCAAATTCATTTAAACGTACCGTATCACCCGTTAAATAATACTGTCCCACAAATGATTTACGGTCATCCCCATCGTAACCTTTGAACCACATTAAAGGCGATTGTGATTCATCCAGTGCAAGTGTGCCAATTTCGCCGTGAGCGACTTCCTGATGCTGTGCATTTAAAACCGCGAAACGATGTCCGGGAATAGCATAACCCGCAGAACCTACTTTTTTCTGATGTTCCAGTGCATGATGATTGGCAATCACCATCCCCAATTCGGTTTGTCCATATTGATCATAAATATTGACTTGTAAATCATGCTTAAACCAATGAATCACTTCTGGTGTGAGCGGCTCGCCTGCACTGCTAACCACACGCAGATGTCGTTGAATATCACCATCAAACTTTTCTTTAAAACCAAAGAACATTCTAAATGCGGTTGGTGAACCTGTTAAATTACTCACCTGATATTTACGGATAATTTCCAGTGCATGATCAACACTAAATGGACGTTCATCCATAATAATGCTATGCCCCAAACTCAGTGGCCCTGTAATACCGTAATACAAGCCATAAGCCCAACCAGGGTCGGCTAAATTCCAAAATGAATCTTCTGCTCTTAAATCGACTGCATGCTGCATATAACCTTTAAATGCCACAATGGCTTTTAAAGGCACAGGTACAGATTTAGCTAAACCCGTAGTGCCTGATGTAAACATCATCAGAAAATCATCTTCAAAACTGCGATACACGGTTTCAAAGTAGGTGTCTTGAGTGCTTAGAACTTGCCAAAAATCTGTATCATGGTTTTGAGCTTGATTTGCTGCGTCCACAGTTAAAATTTTCACATTAGACAAGGCATTTAGTTTTGGACGCTGCTCAGTATTGGTCACAATGAGCTGCGTCTTTGCAGTTTGAATACGGTGCTCAATCGCTTTAGATTCAAAGGCTGTAAATAAAGGCTGATACACTGCCCCAATGCGCCATGTGGCAAAAACCGTAATTAACAATTCAGGCGTACGCGGCAATAATCCTGCAATACAATCACCTGCTTTTAAGCCCAGTTGAGTAAAATAATTTGCCAATTTTCCAGATGCTTCTGCCAGTTGATCAAATGTCCACGATGCAGTTTGACCGTGTTTGCCTTCCCAAATTAAGGCAGTTTGTTGAATACCCGTATAGCGTCCGCAACATTCTTCATAGGCATTAAGTGCCGTTGGCGTTCCTGCCAATTGGGTTTGAATCAGTTGCTCAATATCAAACTGTTGATATGCCTCTTGCAAAGTTTTCATTCTTTTAAGCTCCGTCTTAAACTGATGACACTGCAATTCATTTGCAGCAATATGCGTTATTGTTTTAACCGTTTTTACAAGTTAGGATTGAATCGCTCTTTAAAATTTAAATTAGGTTTGCTGTGTTGAAGTCGATCATGCAACGCAATCACGACATGATCTTCGCGTATTTTTCAATCAAGTTAGCTAAACATGATTTGAACATTTTCTCAATTTCCACATCCTGCAATAACCTTGCAAGCTTTGGACACCGACTAAAGTTTTAGATACTCAGCTTTAACGCTTAGTCACTTCACGTGCAATCACCAAACGCTGAATATCGGATGCACCTTCATAAATTTGGCTAACGCGCACATCGCGGTAAATACGTTCAACTGGGAAATCAGATACATAGCCATAGCCCCCATGTATTTGAATCGCATCTGAACACACACGCTCTGCCATGGTTGAAGCAAAAAGCTTGGCCATAGATGCTTCTTTTAAACACGGTAAGCCTGCATCTTTGAGGCTTGCGGCATGTAGAATAAGCTGTCGTGCAGCTTCAATCTGTGTTGCCATATCTGCCAAGCGAAACGCGACTGCCTGATGTTGCACAATTTCAACTCCAAAAGCTTTACGCTCATTGGCATAGTCCACGGCTGCATCTAAAGCTGCTCGCGCCATACCCACCGATTGCGCGGCAATACCAATACGCCCCGACTCTAAATTAGAGAGTGCAATTTTGTAGCCTTCACCTTCTTGCCCCAATAGGTTTTCTGCAGGAATACGGCAGTTTTCCAACACGATGGTGGCGGTATCGGAACAGTGCTGTCCCATTTTGTCTTCTAAACGTGCCACGATATAACCTGGTGTGTTCGTCGGGACTAAAAAGCAGGAAATGCCTTTTTTACCCGCAGTTTTGTCCGTTACAACAAAAACTAAAGCAACATCTGCATATTTGCCTGTGGTGATAAACTGCTTGGTGCCATTTAAAACCCAATCCTCGCCATCTTTTTCAGCTTTACATTCAATCGCGCTGGCATCAGAGCCGACTTGTGGTTCAGTTAAACAAAAGCAGCCTAACCATTCGCCTGTTGCCAGTTTAGTTAAATATTTTTGTTTTTGCGCCTCTGTGCCGTAGCGTTGTGTAATTCCGCATGGCAATGAGTTTTGCACACTCACAATCGTTGAAATTGCACCATCACCCACAGCAATTTCTTCTAAGGCTAAAACGAGAGATACATAATCTAAACCTGCACCGCCCCATTCTTCTGCAACGGTCATGCCCAAAGCACCTAGCTCACCCAGTTCTTTTAACTCCTTTGCAGGGAATTCAGCAGTTTTATCACGTGCCGCTGCAGTTGGTTTAAGCTTTTCCTGTGCATAACTGCGCAGCATATCCTGAATCATTTTTTGTTCATGGCTTAAAATCATGGTGACCCTCTGTTTATATGGTAGATGTTGTTTTTGTCAGGAATGCGCGCAACATCCTTGTGCTGTATTGCAACGGTTTTTTAGTATCCAGTTTTTCAATACTTGAATTTTTGCTTAGGCTATTTTATGGATATAGCATCGTCATAACTTATTTCGGTTGCATACGAATTGCGCCATCCAAACGAATCACTTCACCGTTTAAATAACCATTTTCAAAAATATGACCCACCAATTGCGCAAATTCTTCAGGCTTTGCCAAACGTGGTGGAAATGGCACCATTTGCCCTAAAGCATCTTGCACATGCTGTGGAAATGCTTTCAGCATCGGGGTTTCCATAATACCAGGGGCAATCGTCATCACCCGAATGGCTTCACGTGCCAATTCACGTGCCAAAGGCAGCGTCATCCCCACAATTGCACCTTTCGATGCAGAATACGCACTTTGTCCAATCTGCCCATCAAATGCTGCAACCGAAGCAGTATTCACAATCACACCACGCTCTTCTTCATCGGCGGCTAAGTCATATTTCGCCATCAGTTGTGCCGCAAAACGGATCATATTAAAACTGCCCGTGACATTAATATTCAGCACTTTTTGGAACATTGCCAAATCATGCAAACCATCACGTCCCAAGACTTTAGCAGACGGTGCAATGCCTGCACAATTCACCAAGCCATTTAACTGTCCGTATTTTTGCTCAATATGGTTAAAAAGCTGCTGTACTTGGTTTTCATCGGTCACGTCTACAGCTACGAAGTCTGCATTTTCGCCCAATTGCTGTTGAAGCTGCTGCCCAAGTTCTTGATTCATATCAACCAAAATAACTTTTGCACCTTGCGCAACTAAATGTTGTGCAGTCGCAGCGCCTAAACCCGATGCACCACCCGTGACCACACAGACTTTTCCTTGAATTTTCATTTTATTTTCCTTATAAATTTTCAGGTTGATACAACTTAAGAAACAGATTAATCACACTCAAGCTAGAGTACAATTTCCAAACCCTGCATCGACTATGATGTATTTGAACACTCAACTTGTAAATGGAATACCACGCCATCCCATGAATGCAACTCAGCTCACTTACAGCAAAGGTACAATTTCAATTGCTTTAGTCCATGAAGCTTTGCATACTGCACAGCAACGCGGTATGGATACGCATGCGATTTTGCAGACGGCGGGTATTCCTGCAGAGCTGTTACATTCCAACAAAGCGAGGGTGTCAATTCTGCAATATGGTCAATTGTGGATTGCACTGGCAGATGCCATGAACGATGAATTTTTTGGCATGGACAGCCATGCTATGCGTCGTGGCAGTTATCAACTCTTGTCTAAATGGGTGTACCAAGCAGAGCATTTAAAGGCCGCATTACAGGACATTTTAAATTTCTTTAATTTAATACTGGATGATTTTTCAGGTGAATTAAACGTAGATGGTGAATATGCAATCTTAACCATTCACGATAAAGATCAAGTGAAACCGATGTTTAGTTATGCCACTTATTTAATGCTGATTCATGGCTTGATGTGCTGGCTGACAGGACAACGTATCGCTATTTTAAACATGCAACTCAAATGTGCTGCCCCGCAGGATGATGCTGATTATCGTGTCCGTTTCTGTGATGAAATTGAATATGCGTGTACAGCGCATAAGATTTATTTTGAGGCAAAACATCTTGATTTAAAAATCAAGCAGGATAAAAAAAGTTGGAAACGCTTTTTAAAACAAACACCTTTTAACCTTTTGGTGCGTTATAAAAACCCACATGCGCTGAGTCATAAAATCCGTAAACAATTAATGCGATTGCCGCCGAGTGAGTGGTTAGAACTGAACGAATTAACCCAACATTTCAATATGTCTGAAGCGACGTTCCAACGGCGTTTAAAGCAGGAAGGCACCAGCTATCAGCAATTAAAAAATGAAATCCGTCGAGATACGGCAATTGAATTGTTGAGCAAAACCCAACAATCACTTCAGGAAATTAGCGATCAATTAAATTTCCATGATCCTAGCGCTTTTCATCGTGCCTTTAAAAAATGGACTGGGGTCAATCCTGGTGCATATCGACAATATACCGAAAGCTCATAATTGAAAGCTCATAATTGCGTGACTTATCACCTACTACTCAGCCACTATTTTGTGTATTTTACAAACAACTTAATTATAAAAGAAAACTCATCGCTGTGATTTCAAGGTTGAGAAGTGAACTGGACGTTCATCGGCACTGCATTGTCAAAGTATTAAATTTAGTTTACTTTTCAATCAATTTAAAGCATAAATTTTATGCAATTCGGCTGTCATACTCCCCCTGTAATATTAAATGTACGAGCATCTTTGGAGGTTTCCCCATGCTTAAGATGATGGATGTACTTGAACACAATCTAGTTCAAAATTTCTCTCACTCCCTCAACCAAGCTTCTGACCAATTAGATGAATTACTCAATCAAAGTATTCTAAATACCTCAGAAGAACAGTTACGCAATGTCATGTCTGCGTTTTTCAAACGTGAAGATGCACTTGAAGCAGCGCAAGCCCTAGATATTTGCCAAGAAGATTTACAATCTTTACAAGCAGGTTTAGCACTCAAAGATGAACACCTGTGCGATACCGCTAAAATTGTTGCACTATGTTTAGCTTTAGAAACAGACAGTTTGGCACAAGTTGAAATTCCAGACTGTTTGCAAGATTACCCGATGTAAGCTAAAACTTTGAGCATTCAGTTGCTGAAAGTATTTAAAAAGTGATGTCTTCATGGCATCACTTTTTTATTGGCTGTTGCAATAATAAATAAGAAAAATTGACTTTAAGCCGCTTGCTGCTTTTTGAATCAAAAGCTAGCTATCATCTTGCCAAGCGTTGTTTGTCTATGAAACACTAAGGACAGCTTCAAGGATGCATCAAGATGATTATTCGCAATAAAAACAACAGTTTTACCCTACTGTTTGCATGGTATGGGACAATTTTACCCACGGTCTTACCTGCACTTGCAATTGTGGTCTTCCTTTCTACGGTCTTAGTGTATTTGTCTTCTCACCACTTTTTTCAAGTGCCGAGCGTACCAGCCATTGGCTTTACCATTTTCGGTATTATTTTGTCTATTTTCCTCAGTTTTAGAAATAACGCCAGTTATGAACGTTGGTGGGAAGGTCGAAAATTGTGGGGGACGTTAATTGCAACATCACGGCATATTTCACGTGACTCATACGTACTGCCAGATCAACAGCGTCGGGTCTTGATGTATCGGGTCATGTTGTTTAGTAATTTATTGCGTAACCGTTTACGCAATCAAAACCAACCTATCGATTTTTATCAAAACAAAGTCAACCTCACATCTGCAGATTATGAAGCATTATTTCCGCATATTAATGCCGCACAGTTTATTTTAGAAAGCATTCAAAAAGAGTTAGTCAGCGCACTGAAAACAGGTGAAATTTCCGATATTATTTATCAAGGCTTGAATCAACATATTGTTGAATTGGGTAATGTGCAAGCAGGTTGCGATCGAATTCTCAGCACACCCTTGCCTTTTTCTTATTCAGTCTTGTTGCACCGCACTGTGTATTGCTTCTGCTTTATTCTGCCTTTTAGTTTAGAAGCAAGTTTAGGAATCTGGACACCAATTTTGGTGGGTTTAATTGCCTATTTATTCTTAGGTTTAGATGCTCTCAGCGAACAACTTGAAGAACCTTTTGGCCTGCAAGACAATGATTTACCGCTCAACTCCATGGTGCGATTAATTGAACGGGAAATGCTGAGTTCACTTGGCGAAGAACTGCCACCTGCAATTTTGGCAGTGAAAGGCAACCTAAGCTGACATCAGTTGAGTTGAGGCTCATAAATTGGTCTTGCACTTAAACTTTGCTAATCATTCGTCTATGTTTGCAAGCTGATAAATAGATCTCACAAGATTTTTAACTGATATAACACATCAGCCAGCAAGCCATTGTGCTAAAGTCACCCGATCATTGCCTGCATAATCTTTGACTGTACGAATGTCAGAAAAACCGTGTTCTGCAAAAATCGCTTGCACTGCTAAAGCTTGGTCATAGCCATGCTCTAGTGCAATCCATCCATTTGCTTTCAGCCAGTGCTTACCCTGCGAAATAATCTGCAGAATATCTGCCAAACCCTGATCTGCTGCCACCAATGCACGTTCAGGCTCTGCTGCCAAAGCAGACATGTGTGCATCATTAGCATCTATATACGGCGGATTAGATACAATTAAATCAAAACGTGGCTCGGCTGCTGAACCCAATGCCTCAAACCATGCACCACGGGCAAATTGCACCTGATTTAAAGCATGCTTGCTTGCATTTTCTTGAGCAACTGCAAGCGTTGGCAGGTAAATATCGGTTGCGGTTACCTGCCAATCTGGACGTTCAGATGCTAAAGCCAAAGCAATCGCCCCTGTACCTGTGCCTAAATCGACAATTACAGCATCACGTTGTAATGACAAAGCCAACACAGTTTCGACCAAAACCTCGGTATCAGGACGTGGCACCAAAGTATCGTGCGTGACTTTTAAATCCAGTGTCCAAAATGGCTGTGAACCTGTGATATACGCCAAAGGCTCGCCTGCTGCTATACGTGCCAAAGCCTGCACATACATCTGCTCTTGCGCGGCACTCAATTCCTGATCTGCACGATATTTTAATTCAAGCGCACTGAGTCCTAAAAAATGCTCTAACAACCAAATATTTTCTTGACGCTCATAGCTATCGACTTCACCACGTAGCGCCAAGGCTTGCGCAATATTCATTAACCACCGTTTTGCTGAGCAAGCATCGCCAACTGATCTGCCTGATATTCACGATGCAGACTATCTAGTAGTTCAGTTAAATCACCTTCCATCACCGCATCCAACTTATATAAAGTCAGGTTAATACGATGATCTGTCATACGTCCTTGCGGATAGTTATAGGTACGAATACGCTCAGAACGGTCACCCGAACCCACCAAATCACGACGCATTTCTGAAGTTGCTGCATCTGCTGCAGCACGTTTGGCATTTTCCAAACGTGATGCCAACAACGCCATCGCTTTCGCTTTGTTTTTATGCTGTGAACGCTCTTCCTGACATTCCACCACAGTACCCGTCGGAATGTGGGTTATACGCACTGCAGAGTCGGTTTTGTTAACGTGCTGACCACCCGCACCCGAAGCACGATAGGTATCGATACGCAAATCGGCAGGGTTAATATCTACCGTGGTGTCTACATCTACTTCAGGTAAAATTGCCACAGTACACGCTGATGTATGCACACGACCTTGCGATTCAGTCGCAGGAACACGTTGCACACGATGCGCACCACTTTCAAACTTCAAACGGCCATACACGCCTTCGCCATTCACCAAGCAAATGACTTCTTTATATCCGCCGTGTTCACCTTCATTTTCAGATAAAATTTCGATTCTCCAGCCCTGACTTTCGGCATATTTGCTATACATGCGGAATAAGTCACCCGAGAAAATCGCGGCTTCATCGCCACCTGTCCCTGCGCGAATCTCCAAATAAGCCGAGTTGGCATCATTCGGGTCTTTTGGAATCATTAAAATATTTAAGTCAGCTTCAAGTTGCTGAATCAGCGCTTTATTGTCTTTAATTTCTTCTTGCGCCATTTCCTTAAAGTCAGGATCAGACAACATTGCTTCGGCTGTTTCAATATCGGCTTCGGCTTGTGTGTATTGTGACCACACTGCCGTAATTTCGTCTAAATCACTGTGTTCACGTGATAATTGACGAAAACGCTTGTTATCTGAAATCACTTCAACATCTGCCAACAAAGCAGTCAATTCTTCATGGCGGTCAGAAAGCTGATCTAATCGTAAACGTAACGATTCTTTCATTGTTTAAAAAATCTCAATGCAAAGGCTGTTACATGCAACACGCAGCACAGCGAAATTAAAAATTGCGCATAGTTTACCGATTCTACCACCCAAATAACATCATTATTAAGTCTGTACGATGTTTGAAATGCCTATCTGCAGATGTTCTAGCAGTATTTCTGCTTGATGATGCTGTGCATTGCGGTGAATGTACAACTCACCAAGTACCGCAATTAGCATCCGCATTTGGACATTTTTTTAGCAATTTTAATCAAACTCATACAAAGCCCACACCAAAGAACACCAATCTCGTCTGCACTCTCCACATTTTAAAAGCGGCGCTTTGTTAAATTGAGCCCATCAAAATTGATCATAAATAAGTCCTGTAAATGGACATGGAGTTCAACATGAAACTTAATGCAATATTAATGACAGCAGCTTTAGCCACAGCTTCAATGCTCAGTGCCAACGTTTATGCAGACAATACTACGCGCGTTGCCGCAGCCAGTGCTTTAGGCAGTGTTGCAGGTACAGCTATTGGTAAAAATATGGGTGGTACTACGGGTGCAACACTAGGCGCTGCCTTAGGCGGTGCTGGTGGTGCAGCCGTGGCGAGTGATAAGCGTCATCGTACTGAATCTGCAATTGGTGGTGCTTTGGGTGGTGGTGCGGGTTATACCGTAGGTAAAAATATGGGCGGTACCAATGGTGGTTATATTGGTTCAGCTTTAGGTGCAGCAGGTGGTGCAGCACTCGGCAATAAAATCTCGAAAGATAAAGAATATGACCGCTATCAAGAACGTAAATGGAAGAAAAAACGCAACCGTCGTTAATCTTGAACGATAGGCATAGAGCAGCAAAAAAGCATCAACACAGGTTTGATGCTTTTTTATAGGATTAATTTTTCTTCATATATCAGTTCAAAAAAACGACCATAATCAATATGAAGAAATTTAGCAGTGCAATTACAAAGTCTTTACCAAACTTTGCAGATTTACCTCATTGCCCTTCACGATCTTTGCCATCTGTTTCTATATCTTCATTACAAAACATATTAATCAATATTTGGAGCATCCGCATGAAACTTAATCGTATTTTATTGGGTAGCGTTATCGCAAGTTCTGCCTTGCTTATGAGTACTGCGCATGCAAACGATACACGTGTTGCCGTAAGTTCTGCCTTGGGTGGTGCTGTCGGAGCAGCAATTGGTCAACAAATGGGTGGACAAACAGGCGCGATGATTGGTTCAGCCATTGGTGGTGCGGGCGGTGCTGCAGCTTCTGCCAATAAACGTGACCGTAACGGTGCCATGATTGGTGCTGCCTTGGGCGGTGCAGGTGGATATAGCGTTGGTCGCAATATGGCAGGCAACAATGGTGGCTATGTCGGTGCAGGACTCGGTTCTGCAGGTGGTGCAGTATTAGGTCAAAAAGTTAGCGAAGACCGTCGAGATGACCGCTATGACAACAAACGCTACGATGATCGTTATGACCGCCGCTATGATAGCCGTGGCTATCGCTACAATGACTACCGTTATAATGACCGTTACCGCAAAGACAATGGCTTACATTTAGGTCACTATAAAAATGGTAAACGTCGTTAATTTCTCACGATACTTCTAACTTCTTCAGCACCTTCGGGTGCTTTTTGTTTGCTGACTACTTGCTTGGATAAATGTTTTTTTATAAAGCGTGCTTTTTGGATGAATGTCGCGCGTTGTTAAATGGCAATATCTCATGACTCGCCCATATATCGAAAATTTTCGATATACAAAATCAGTGCAGCATCGTATGATAAAACTCTCTTTAATCAAGCTGGAATAAATGATGCGTTCCCTGCAAGACACAAAATTTGCCATTCTTGAACTCGCACCTGTACGTGATGATCAATCAGTACAGTTTTCACTGCATCATGCACTTGAATTAGCACGACACGCAGAACAACTCGGCTATGACCGTTTGTGGTTGGCGGAACATCATAATATGGATGGCATTGCCAGCTCAGCAACCGCAGTTCTTTTGGGTTATTTATTAGCAAATACGCAAAAAATTAAACTCGGTTCTGGCGGTATTATGCTCCCCAACCACGCACCGTTAGTGGTCGCTGAACAGTTTGGAACTTTAGCGACTTTATATCCTAACCGTATTGAACTCGGTTTAGGTCGCGCACCAGGCACAGATCAAGTGACCATGCGTGCGCTGCGTCGTGGGCGACAGGAAACTGAAGATCAATTTCCGCAAGATGTTTTAGAAATTTTGCATTACTTTAAAGATGCTGAACCACAACAACGTATTGTTGCTACGCCAGGACAAGGGACACACGTTCCTGTATGGTTGCTTGGTTCAAGTTTATTTAGCGCACAACTTGCTGCAAAATTAGGACTACCCTACTCATTTGCCTCACACTTCGCCCCGCGTATGCTTGCTCAAGCCATTCAGTTATATCGTGACAATTTTGAGCCTTCAGAATATTTAGAGCGGCCTTATGTGTCTATGGGTGTGCCAACAGTGGTTGCAGATACCGACCAAGAAGCAGAATTTTTGGCGACTAGTGCCTATCAGCGTGTTTTAGGTTTAATGCGTGGACAAAGCCTAAAACTCAAAGCTCCAGTCGAAAGTATGGATGGCTTATGGTCACCTGCAGAAAAAATGTCAGTTGATAGTTTTTATGCCATGGCGCAAATTGGCTCAAAGGCGACTGTCAAAGCAGGATTGGAAAACTTATTGGCGAAGTATGATGTCGATGAGTTTATTTTTACCTGTGACATCTATGACACAGAAAAACGCTTACATAACTTTGATTTGCTCATGCAAATGAAGTTAGATACTTAATTAGCTCCGACCTTGTAGTTCTATTGAGCTACAAGGTTTCATCAATTAAAAACATTTAAAATAAATAACTTAAATCCGTTTTCTTGTTCTCTTTCGCTTAAATCTCAGTAATCTCAGTTGAATTAATTTTCAATCTTTAGGAATGACTGGCTCGCCTGCACAAAAGACTTTACCAAACAGTACTGCCCCAACAAAATAGAGTAAATGTTCTAATTTATAAAATGAATAAATCAAGAGATTCAGCATGGTCAGTCCTAAACACGACGTACATAGACACGCTTTTCAAAACTGCTTGGCAGATTTTCAAGAATTCCAAGGCGAATGCATTCCTGCAACTGAAATCAAACAGCATGACTTCACAGGTTTACGCGTTGCAGTTATTGGTGCAAATCAGGACAGCGTGGCACAACTCGATAGAATTTGTCAGCAAGCAACATCTGTTCAAGTCTTTCAAATTGCACCGCATTTTGTCCTGCCAAGTACAGAACGTGGCATCCATCGCCTAATTAGCCATCCTTTGGTGTTTAAAAATCGACGTTTGTTTAATAACCGCGTCAAAAATATTTTGGCTTTACGCTTTTTAGATGCTCAAGTCAAAGACACGTGGCTTAAACGTCAACTCACACCAAACATTGCAGATACACATCAACGCTATTTTAAATCTGATCATTATTATTCAGCTTTACAACGCGAAAATTGCCATTTGATTACTTGGCCAATTGTCAAAGTCTGTGCACATAGCGTGCATAGTATTGATGGACAAGAACATCCAATTGATACCATTATCACTACATTTTAAGTCACACTAAAAGCATTATCATTTAAATAAATAGTAGCTTGATTTTTATTCTATTTAAATCCAATAAAAAAGAGCCAAAATAAAATTTTGGCTCTTTTAATACATATAGTTTCATTAACCAATACGACGTTTTAAACCTGTCATTTGTAAAACACGTGTTGAAATTTCTTCAATCGACATTTCTGAAACATTTAAATATTTAATCCCTTCTGAAATATAAATACCTTCAATCGCACGCAATTCCATTTGGCATTGATTAAAACTTGCATAACGGCTATTGGCTTTACGTTCAGTACGAATTGCCACAAGGCGTTCAGCATCAATCATCAAGCCAAATAACTTATGTTTATGCGGCTTTAATACGGCTGGCAAACGGTTGTCATCGAGGTCTTCTTCAGTCAATGGATAGTTCGCCACACGAATCCCGAACTGTAAAGAAAGGTAGATGGAAGTTGGCGTTTTACCCGAACGCGACACCCCAATCAGAATCAGATCGGCCTTGTCGTAATGGCGTGTACGTGCGCCATCATCGTTATCTAAGGCAAAATGCACCGCATCAATACGTGCCTTGTAAGATTCAGAATCTGTTACGGCATGCGTCTGCCCGACCAAAGTGGTTGGTGGTGTTCCTAACTCTTCAGAAAGCTTACTAATTAAGCCTTCAAATACATCTAAATTAATTGCTTTGGCAGTGTTGATAATGTCACGCACATATTGGTCAACCAAGGTATCAAACACCAAAGGTAATTGACCATCAATTTGTGCTCGGGCATTAATCTCTGCCACCACATTCATAGCCGCTTCTTCAGACGTAATATAAGGATGAATATGAATATCAAAGTCCACATTTGGAAATTGCGCTAAGAGTGAATGTCCAAGGGTTTCAGCCGTAATTGCAGTTCCATCGGAAATAAAAAAAACACTCCGCTTAATTTGTTTACCATCTGACATTAAAATTCTCCTTAAACATTTGTCTTAGTGCTATATAATCTTTATAGTAAACCGATCTTACATGACTGTCGCTTAGTAAAACCAAATTGCTAAGTAGATTTATTATAATTTCATGACAAGATAGTGATTAATACTGCAAAAGTGGAGTAACAACTTTGGAAGCGCGCGTAATTGGTCTGGAAAAATTAGGGAAACACGATGTTGAGCTCGTGGGTGGGAAAAACTCATCTTTGGGCGAAATGATCAGCCACTTATCTAATGCTGGTGTATCGGTACCAGGTGGCTTTGCAACAACAGCTGCTGCTTATCGTGAATTTCTCGAGCAAAGTGGCCTAAACGCTAAAATTCAAGCAGAGCTAAAAACACTCAATGTAGATGACGTGAATGCGCTTGCTGAAACTGGTGCAAAAATTCGTCAATGGATTGTCGACACTCCGCTTACTGCATCACTAGAACAAGAAATCCGAGTTGCTTTTGAAGCACTCTCTAACGGCAACCCAAACATCGCGGTTGCCGTTCGTTCATCTGCAACTGCAGAAGATCTACCAGACGCATCTTTCGCAGGTCAGCAAGAAACATTCCTAAACATCCGTGGCATTGACAACGTATTAATTGCCATTAAAGAAGTTTTTGCATCTTTGTACAACGACCGCGCGATTTCTTACCGTGTACACCAAAACTTTGACCACGATGTCGTTGCTTTGTCTGCAGGCGTACAACGTATGGTACGTTCAGAAACTGGCGCTGCTGGTGTAATGTTTACCCTAGATACAGAATCTGGTTTCCGTGATGCTGTATTCATTACTGCTTCTTATGGTTTGGGTGAAATGGTGGTTCAGGGTGCAGTTAACCCAGATGAATTCTATATTTCTAAGCCTTTATTAAAAGCAGGCAAACACTCAGTTTTACGTCGTAACCTTGGCTCTAAACACCAAAAAATGATTTATGGTGAAGAAGGCGCGGCTGGTAAATCTGTAGTTGTGGTCGATGTTGAAAAACAAGATCGCCAACAGTTCTCTTTAAATGATCACGAACTACAAGAATTAGCGAAACAAGCGTTAATTATTGAAGAACATTATCAAGCGCCTATGGATATTGAATGGGCAAAAGATGGTGATGACGGTCAAATCTACATCGTTCAAGCACGTCCTGAAACTGTAAAAAGCCGTGAAAACGTCGGTACTATGGAACGCTACCTATTGAAACAAAAAGGTACGGTCATTTGTGAAGGTCGTTCAATTGGTCAGCGTATCGGTTCTGGTAGAGTCCGCGTTGTAACGTCTATTAAAGAAATGGACAAAGTTCAGGAAGGTGACGTTCTTGTTTCAGACATGACTGATCCAGACTGGGAACCAGTGATGAAACGTGCTGCTGCAATTGTCACTAACCGCGGTGGTCGTACTTGTCACGCTGCAATTATTGCCCGTGAATTAGGCGTACCTGCAATTGTAGGTTGTGGTAATGCAACTGAAGTTTTGACTGATGGTCAGGAAGTTACAGTTTCTTGCGCCGAAGGCGACACAGGTTTCATTTATGAAGGTGCTTTAGATTTTGAAGTTCAAAAGAACTCAATCGAATCTATGCCTAAACTTCCGTTCAAAATCATGATGAACGTTGGTAACCCAGACCGCGCATTTGACTTTGCTCAAATTCCAAACGAAGGGATTGGTCTTGCACGTTTAGAATTCATCATCAACCGTATGATTGGTGTGCATCCTAAAGCATTGCTTAATATTGACAGCTTACCACGTGAAACACGTGCAGCAGTTATGGCGCGTACTGCGGGCTATTCATCGCCAATCGAATTCTATGTAGAAAAATTGGTTGAAGGTATTTCTACCCTTGCTGCTGCATTCGCTGACAAACCAGTGATTGTGCGTATGTCTGACTTCAAATCAAACGAATACGCAAACTTAATTGGTGGTAAGTTATATGAGCCAGAAGAAGAAAACCCAATGTTGGGCTTCCGTGGTGCAAGTCGTTATGTGTCTGACAATTTCCGTGACTGCTTCGAGCTTGAATGTCGTGCCTTGAAAAAAGTACGTGACGAAATGGGCTTAACCAACGTACAAATTATGATTCCATTTGTACGTACCGTTGCTGAAGCAAAACGTGTGATCGAATTGCTTGCGCTGAATGGTTTAAAACGTGGTGAAAATGGTCTGAAAGTGATCATGATGTGTGAATTACCAACCAACGCATTGTTGGCTGAACAATTCCTTGAGCACTTCGATGGTTTCTCTATCGGCTCAAATGACTTAACTCAGTTAACACTTGGTTTAGACCGTGACTCAGGCATTGTTTCTCACCTGTTCGATGAACGTGACCCTGCAGTGAAAGCATTACTTTCTATGGCAATTCACGCATGCCGTAAAGCAGGTAAATATGTCGGTATCTGTGGTCAAGGCCCTTCAGATCACCCTGACCTTGCACGTTGGTTAATGGAACAAGGTATTGAATCTGTATCTTTAAACCCAGACTCAGTTTTAGACACTTGGTTCTTCCTTTCTGAAGAAAAAGCTCAACAAGCGTAGTAAAACGTGTTAAAAGAAAACCCATGCACCTGCGTGGGTTTTTTTTCAAATTCATTTTTTGAGATTTTATATTTATGCAAATTTACTTGGCACGAAATAATCAACAAGCTGGGCCATACACCTTAGAGCAGCTCAACCAAATGCTCGCCAGCCAACAAGTGTTGCTGACAGATTTGGCTTGGCACCAAGGCATGAGCGAATGGAAAGCTTTAGGTGAACTCACCCAAGGTAAACTTGTATATGAACCACAAGGCTACGTCAGCACACCACCTGCCCCTGAACATTCACCTTTTCAAAATACAGATTACACGGCTACAAACACATCACGACCAAGCTCAGCATCATCAAATTCAAGAACACAGGCAACAAAAAATGAATTGGCGAGCATTAACCAACGTGCTTTAGCCAAAATTATAGACATGTTGTTATGGTTGCCTGCAGCAGCACTTCCCTCTTTTTTCTTAAATGCGGACCAGTTTGAACAATTGTCTGGTTTACAACAAAAAATGCAGGCAGCGACAACGTCTGATCAAGCCATGCAATTGCAAACTGAACTCTTTCAGCTCATTCCAATGCAAGCTTGGCAAGCGGTGGCAATTTATTTATTGATTATGCTGGGCATACAAGCCTTCCTGCTGGCTAAAACTGGACAAAGTATTGGCAAACGTCTGACTAAAATTAAGATTGTCGATGCTGAAACCGATGAAAAAGTCAGCCTAATGCGTGTGTTTACTATTCGCTCTATCATTTTCATTATTTTGAATATGATGTTTATGCCCTTCATCACAATTTTAGATTATGGCTTTGCATTTGGTGCAAAACGACAGGCTTTGCACGATAAACTCGCCAAAACCAAAGTCGTAAAGCAATAATTTGATTTTATTTATTCAGGGATGATTGATCATCCCTTTTTTCTTATAATATTGATAAATATAAATAAATTAAAATTAACACAAATAATTCCGAGTATAAAAATTGGTTTTTATTCCCTCCACTTAAAGCCGCTTTATGTGTAGCTTAGTTTGTCGATATCAGGCATAATGCCCTACAACGTAGCGGTGTCCGATGATTAAGAAGACTTTTTCATCTTTTTTGATGTCTTTTTAATCATGCGACACTTTAATCGCTATCCCATATTAAATTAGGGAATGGGACTCTTCACCGAGGTTGTAAAATGAGACAAACGATTTTAGCTGTATTGTCTTTATCTACGATGGCTGCACTCTTAACTGGGTGTGGCGGTGATTTAGTACTTCTGAACTCAAAAGGTCCAGTTGCAGCAGGTCAAAGTAACCTGATGATGACTGCGATTTACCTAATGCTATTGGTGGTTATTCCATCTGCAATTATGGCATTGTGGTTCGGTTGGAAATATCGCGCATCGAATAAAGACGCAGACTATCAACCAACATGGTCACACTCTACTGCAATTGAAATTGTAGTATGGGGTATACCTGTTATTATTATTTGTATTTTAGCTTGGTTAACTTGGTGGGGTTCCCACAAGTACGACCCTTACCGTCCGCTAGAATCCGAAAAAGCTCCTTTAACTGTTCAAGTTATTGCTGAACAATTTAAATGGATCTTCATCTACCCAGAACAGAACATTGCTACTGTTAACGAATTACGCTTCCCAGAGCAAACGCCTGTAAGCTTACGTTTAACATCTAACTTCACAATGAACTCGTTCTTTATCCCTGCATTATCTGGTCAGATTTATGCAATGGCGGGTATGCAAACTCACTTGAACGTTTTAGCAGACAACACGGGCGAATTCCGTGGTTTCTCATCTAACTACTCAGGTTATGGTTTCTCGCAAATGCGCTTTAAAGCTCACTCTGTAACTCAAGCTGATTTTGAGCAATGGGTAACAGCTGTTAAAGCAGGTCAAGGTACGACTATCAATCCTCAAGCTGTTCAAAAAACAGTTTTAGATCAAGCTGAATTTGCTTCTTTACGTGACGGTAACCGTTCACAGAAACAAATTGATGCAATGGTTCGTAACGCCAAAACTGAATTAGAGAAAAAACTTGCTGCAACGGCTTTAAAAGAAGGTCCATATAAGACTCAGCCACATCCTGTGACTTATTACTCTTCTGTTGAGCAAGGCTTGTTTGAATCAGTGATCAATAACTATATGAGTAACTACCATGGTGCTGACCATTCAGCTCCTGTAGTGGCTGGTGAAGCGCCTGCTTCTGAAACTCATGTAGCAGTTGAACATGCGACTGCTTCTCAAGGGGAATAAGACATGAGCTTATTAGGTAAGTTAGGTCCAGATGCAATTCCTTACGATCCAATCGTATTGGTAACTGTTGCAGCGATGATCTTAGGTGGTCTTGCAGCGATTGCTGGTATTACCTACTTCAAAAAATGGGGCTACTTGTGGAACGAATGGTTCACATCTGTAGACCATAAAAAAATTGGTATCATGTATATCTTTGTATCTGTAGTCATGTTACTTCGTGGCTTCGCAGATGCGATCATGATGCGTCTTCAACAGTTCCTTGCGAAAGGTGGTGGTGAAGGCTATTTACACCCAGAACACTATGACCAGATTTTCACCGCACACGGTGTGATCATGATCTTCTTCGTGGCAATGGGTCTTGTTGTTGGCTTAATGAACATCTCTGTACCATTACAGATTGGTGCTCGTGACGTAGCCTTCCCGTTATTAAACTCTTTAAGCTTCTGGTTATTCGCTGGTGCTGCAGGTTTAATGATGGTTTCACTTGCATTAGGTGAATTCGCTGCTACAGGTTGGATGGCTTATCCTCCTCTATCTGGTATCGAATACTCTCCAGGTGTTGGTGTTGACTACTATATTTGGGCACTTCAGGTTTCTGGTCTAGGTACGCTTCTTACTGGTGTTAACTTCTTCGTTACCATCATCAAAATGCGTGCGCCTGGCATGAAACTTATGGACATGCCTGTTTTCACTTGGACAACATTAGTTACTGCGGTACTTATCATTGCAACATTCCCAGTTTTAACTGCGACAATTGCAATGTTAACGCTTGACCGTTACTTCGGTTTCCACTTCTTTACGAACGACATGGGTGGTAGCCCAATGTTGTATGTAAACTTGATTTGGACATGGGGTCACCCAGAAGTTTATATCTTAGTATTACCAGCATTTGGTATTTACTCAGAAGTAACTGCGACTTTTGCTCGCAAAACATTGTTCGGTTACAAATCAATGGTGTACGCAACTGTTGCAATTGGTGTGTTATCACTTGTTGTATGGGTTCACCACTTCTTTACCATGGGTGCAGGTGCCAACGTTAACGCGTTCTTCGGTATCATGACCATGATTATTGCGATTCCTACTGGTGTGAAAATCTTCTCTTGGTTATTCACCATGTACAAGGGTCGTATTACCTACACTACCCCAATGCTTTGGACACTTGGCTTCCTTGTGACTTTTGGTATCGGTGGTTTAACAGGTGTATTAATGGCAGTTCCACCAGCGGACTTCCTTGTACACAACTCTTTATTCCTAATTGCTCACTTCCATAACGTAATTATTGGTGGTGTAGTATTCGCGATGTTCGCAGGTATCATTTACTACTGGCCAAAAATGTTTGGTTGGAGACTCAATGAAACTTGGGGTAAAGCAGCATTCTGGTTCTGGTTCTTCGGTTTCTACTTTGCATTCATGCCACTTTATATCCTTGGTTTCATGGGTATGACTCGTCGTTTGAATACATATGACAACCCAGAATGGGATCCATACTTGGCAATTGCGTTCTTCGGTTCTGTGTTAATTGCTATTGGTCTATTCTGCTTCGTTATGCAGATTGTGGTTGGCTTCCTACAACGCAACCAACGCTTAGACCTTACTGGAGATCCATGGGATGGCCGTACGCTTGAGTGGGCTACTTCTTCTCCAGCACCGTTCTATAACTTTGCTCACCTTCCAAAGATCAATGGTATTGATACTTTCTGGACTGACAAAGAAAATGGTGTTGCATACGCTCGTCCAACTAAGTATGAAGATGTCCATATGCCAACTAACCGTGCAGCTGGCTTCATAATTGCAATGTTTATTACAACTATGGGCTTCGCATTAATCTGGCATATTTGGTGGCTAGCAATCGTTACGTTCATTGCGGCAATCATCAGCTTCATCGTGAGTTCTTTCACGAAGAAAGTGGACTACTATGTTCCTGCTGCTGAAGTTGAGCGTATTGAAAACGAACGCTATGCGATCCTTGAAAAACACTTGAAGAAGGACTAAGACATGGCTGAAGTACTTCATCACGACAACCACGGACATGATGATCATCACCACGATGATACAGACATCACCGTCTTTGGTTTCTGGACCTACTTGATGAGTGACCTTGTAATTTTTGGTACACTTTTCATCGCGTTCGCTGTATTAAGTAGCCACGTTCCAGTAGGCACTCCAACAGCTAAAGATTTGTTTGGCGAGTCATTAGGCTTCGTTTTAACAGAAACTTTTGCCCTGTTGATTTCTTCTGTAACTTTCGGTTTTGCCGTTTTAGCTGCTTACAAGAAAGATGTTGCTAAAGTTCTAACTTGGTTAGGCGTGACTTGGGTTTTCGGTGCGATCTTTATTGGTATGGAACTTTATGAGTTCAACCATTTAGTTCACGCTGGACATGGTCCAAGTGCGAGTGCGTTCTTATCTGCGTTCTTTACTTTGGTTGGTACGCACGGTATTCACGTAACTTCAGGTTTAGTTTGGATGATCGTGTTAATGGTTCAAATCAAGAAATATGGTTTGACTATTCCGAACATGCGTCGTTTAGCTTGCCTAAGCTTGTTCTGGCACTTCCTTGACATCGTTTGGATCTGTGTATTCAGCGTAGTTTACTTGATGGGAGTTCTCTAATGAGTCACGATCACAACTCTGCTGGTGCATCACACGGTAACACTAAGCAATATACGATTGGCTTTATCCTTTCTGTTATCCTTACCATTATTCCTTTTGGTATGGTTATGGCAGGTGGTTTTGGCCGTGGTATTTTGATTACTGTTATTTCGATTACAGCAGTTGCTCAGATTCTTATTCAATTAATTTATTTCTTGCATATGAATTCTTCTTCAGAGCAACGTTGGAACGTGATTGCATTCGTGTATACCATTCTGACCATTGCCATCCTTTTGGTTGGTTCTGTATGGATCATGAACTACCTACACTACAACATGATGATCTAAACTGGTTGTCATGCTGAAAAAGTATTTATTCCTGACAAAGCCAGGAATTCTCTTTGGTAATTTTATTACCACTTTGGGTGGCTACTTTGTAGCTGCCCAAGGTTCTGTAGATTTCCTTCTCCTACTGCTTACTCTGCTTGGTACAACGCTTGTTGTCGCCTCAGGATGTGTGGTCAACAATATTATTGACCAAGACATCGACCAAAAAATGCAACGCACACAAAACCGTGCTTTAGTGAAAAAAACTGTTTCTGTTCCTATTGCGCTGATTTATTCAGTGGTATTGGGCATAATTGGTTTTAGCATTTTATGGTTTGGAGTTAACGCATACGCTTTTCTTTTTGCACTGATTGGTTTCGTGGTTTATGTCGGCTTTTACAGTCTATGGACCAAACGCACAACAATTCATCAAACCATTATTGGCAGTATTTCAGGCGCAAGCCCACCTGTCATTGGTTATACCGCTGTTGCAAATCAATTTGACTTAGCTGCACTACTTATCTTTTTAGGTTATGCACTTTGGCAAATGCCCCACTCTTGGGCGATTGCAATTTACCGTTTTGATGATTACAAAAATGCGGGGATTCCAATTTTGCCAGTTGCTCGTTCAATTTTACGAACGAAAATTGAATCACTAATTTATGTGGTGTTATTTACCGTTGCCATGAATGGACTGTTTGTATTTGGTTATGCAAACTGGCTATATCTGGTTATTTTGAATGCACTTTGTATTTATTGGTTCTATATTGGCGTCATTGGCTTCAAAGCAGAAAATGATCAATTATGGGCAAAACGCTTTTTCCTATTTTCGGTTATTTTAATTACTGTTGTGAGTTTATGTTTTAGCTTTACAGCAACCGCACCAAGCACGCAAATCATACTTTTTTAAAAGATAGAGTTTAGCTCTATCTTTTAATGGAGTGCCTACCCTCTCCACACTTCAATATTTAAATAATAACAATTTATCTGTCTTTGATTTATTCGTCCTTAATAATTTTCGAATTAAACACTCTAAAAGTTAGTGACATACAAATACAAAGTATAAAATTTAAATTCCAATCATAGATGCAAAATATTACATTCCCTTTTTACCCAAGCCGATCTTTTCTTAGACCAAGCCTTGTATTTACTTGGTAAAAGCTCTAAAATTCACGCTTCGCAATTTTGCGACACAACTTCGGTTGTGACTCCTTGCTTCTGGCTCAATTTAGTCAGGGGCTGCATAAACCGTAAGGAGCTGACAATGCGTCACTACGAAATCGTACTTTTGGTACACCCAGACCAAAGCGATCAAGTTGTGGGTATGGTAGAACGTTACCTAACTCACATCAAAGAAGCTGAAGGTCAAATTCACCGTTTAGAAGATTGGGGCCGTCGTCAATTGGCTTACCCAATTAACAAAATTCACAAAGCGCACTACATTCTTATGAACGTTGAATGTGGTCAAACTACGCTTGACGAGTTACAAGAATTGTTCCGTTATAACGACGCGATCCTTCGTAGCTTGATCATCCGTCGTGAAAACGCTATCACTGAAGAGTCATTATTGGCTAAGAGTGCTGAAGAAAAACGTGCGCGTAAAGCTCAACGTGAAGAAGCACAACACGCTAACCAAGACTCTGCTGAAGCTTAAGGAGAACATCAATGGCACGTTTTTACCGTCGTCGCAAGTTCTGCCGCTTTACAGCTGAGAACGTTACGTACATCGACTACAAAGATATCGATACACTAAAACAGTACATCACTGAAAATGGCAAGATTGTTCCTAGCCGTATTACAGGTACTAAAGCTCGTTACCAACGTCAATTAGCGCTTGCTATTAAACAAGCTCGCTACTTAGCGTTGATCCCTTACACTGACAATCATAAGTGAGGTTGAGCTGTGGATATTATCTTATTACAACGCATTAAGAACCTTGGTAAATTAGGCGATAAAGTTTCAGTTAAAGCTGGTTACGGCCGTAACTACTTGATCCCTCAAGGTAAAGCAGTTGCTGCAACTGAAGCAAACACTGCTGCATTTGAAGCTCGTCGTGCTGAACTTGAGAAGCAAGAAGCTGAAATTTTAGCTGCTGCTCAAGCACGTGCTGACCAATTGAACGAAGTTAACATCGTAATCACTGCTAAAGCTGGTGATGAAGGTAAACTTTTCGGTTCTATCGGTACTCGTGACATCGCTGACGCGTTAACGAATGCTGGTCTTGAAGTTGACCGTGCAGAAGTTCGTTTACCAAACGGTGCGCTTCGTCACACTGGTGAATTCAACATCGCAATCCAATTGCACCATGATGTTGTTGCTGAAGTTCTCGTTACTATCGTATCTGAGTAATTTGCTGCAAAAGAAAAGAGCATGCCTAATCGCATGCTCTTTTTTTGTCTTTAGAATATACGATTAGTACAATTTTCCTAAATCGTCCTGCACGCTTTGACTTATCCTTCGCCAAAATCTACTCGCTTTTTTTTCTAGAGGGCGTATCATCGGGAAGTGGAAAGAATATGAGTTTCAAATTCTATCCCAGTGCATTATTCAGCATTTACTGTTTTAAAAATCAGGGATTTATATGTCACAGGCGACTGCTAGCGCAAAGCAACATACTGCAAAGTCTGATCTAAAACCAAATGAGAACAGCCCGCTTAAAGAGTTTCGTACCCCACCGCATAACTTAGCCATCGAACAAGCTGTTTTGGCTGCGTTAATGACTGTGGCCGAATCTTTTGAACAAGTGGGTGATGTGCTACAAGAATCTGATTTTTACGCGACACGCCACAAATATATTTTCCGCGCCATTGATTCTTTGTCTAAAGAAAACTCACCTTATGATGCCGTATTGGTGAATGACTGGCTGATTAAACAAAATTTACTTGAAGCTGCAGGCGGGGAAGAATACTTAATGCAGCTCATGGCAGACTCGCCTTCTAGTTTTTATAACCTAGAAACCTATGCCACGAAAATTAAAGAATTCTCGACCCTCAGAAACATGATTAAAGTCAGTTCTGAAATTTTACAAAATGCCTATGACACCAAAGGTCGTAGCGTAAGTGAAATTTTAGACTTGGCCGAAACCAATATTTTCCAAATTGCCGAACAACATAATAACAATGCCAAAGCACAAGGCCCAAAAGCCATTTCGAGCGTGGTTGCCGATGTATTCGACAAACTTGATGAACTTTCTAAAATGGAAGGTAACATCACAGGCTTAACCACAGGCTTTGTGGAGTTAGATAATAAAACTTCGGGCATGCAAGCGGGTGACTTGATTATTGTCGCTGCGCGTCCATCTATGGGTAAAACCACCTTTGCCATGAACTTGGTCGAAAGTGTTTTGTTTAACAATGATTTGCCTGCCCTTGTCTACTCTATGGAAATGCCTGCAGACTCAATCGCAATGCGTTTGATTTCTGCATACGGCAAAGTGCATCAAGGGAACTTACGTTCAGGTAAACTCAGTGGCGATGAATGGTCAAAAGTCACAGGCACGATTTTACAACTGCAAGAAAAGCATTTGTATATTGATGACTCATCTGCCCTACCACCTACGGAAGTACGTGCACGTGCACGACGCATTGCCAAACAACATGGCGGTAAAATTGGCTGCATCATGGTCGATTACTTGCAGTTAATGAAAGTTCCAGGCATGGGCGATAACCGTGTCGGCGAAATCTCAGAAATTTCACGTAGCTTAAAAGCCTTGGCCAAAGAGATGAACTGCCCTGTGATTGCTTTGTCACAGCTCAACCGCTCATTAGAGAACCGACCTAATAAACGCCCTGTGATGTCTGACTTGCGTGAATCTGGTGCAATTGAGCAGGATGCGGATTTAATCATGTTTATTTACCGCGACGAAGTTTACAATAAAGAATCTAAAGAAGCAGGTACTGCCGAAATTATTATTGGTAAACAGCGTAACGGCCCAATTGGTACGGTACGTCTTGCTTTTGAAGGGCAATATACCCGTTTTAGTAATTTATCTCCTGAGTATTATGCTCAGTATGATGATGAAGAGTAATGCTTGCATTGCTCTTTTTATTAAAACCATGATTTAATCTGACTTATTAACTTTGCCCACCATAGTTTCCAGCTTGAGAGTAAATTCCAATCTTGGCTATTTTCTTCCATTTCAAATGATGGAAATGCTTTATTTAGTTGCTCGCATGTCGGATACTTTTGTTGCAGTTGCGCCAAATAATGTGTCTGATCATAGTCTATAAAACCATCTAAAATCCCAACCTCTGCTCTATCGCCTGTAGAACAATTTGATGTCTGCTTATTCCAAGCTAAAAATGGGGCAATCGGTTTAGATAAAACAAACTGGTCATTCTTACAGTTTAATGCTGCAAATGAAATTACTCGATATTGCTGGGGTTTAGCACCATCTGGTGCATAAGCTAAACCAATAATTAATTGGTTTTTAGCTGTACTTTTACCTGAAAATCCACTGTACCATTGGGTGGGCTTTTTATATTTAACTTCATCTAGTATTGAGCGAAAAATAAATTGACCTGAACTAAGTTGAAAGATGAAGTCTGAACTCCCCTGTACTGCCAGTGAACCTTGGTAACGGGCAATAAAAACGTCATTGGGTGAATGTGGCATACAAGCCATAACTGACTGACAAAAAAATAAAGTACTCCATCCCAGATAACAAAATATTTTCATCATTTATTCAACATATCCAAGTTTAAAATGCATTGTTTAATCTCTCTTTGAGTTCATTTAAATTACGAACCCACTCTCCACAATCATCTGAATCTTGCCATAACTCGTACAGTTTAGAATTTCCTGAGTGAGAGCATCTAACACCATAATAGCTTTTAGAACGTATAGTTTTATATGAAAAATAAAGCCTGAAACTTTTACAAATTATTTGCAATCAATAACCTAATAGATTTTTCGATCTTAAGTTAATTTATGATCAAAAACTTAAATGTTCATGTCTATTTGAGGTTGATAGGTCTACAATAGTGAATATTTTTAAATAGAACTATTTTTAGTATTTATTTATCACTCCACAGTGTATCTAACACAAATTACCAATTGTCATTCCCAAGGAGTAACGAGGGTGCGCCAAGCAACAGTTTATATTGACAGTCAGGCACTGCAATATAATTTAAACCGTGTCAAACAACTTGCCCCAACAGCGAAAATTGTTAGCATGGTCAAGGCCAATGCTTACGGACATGGTGTAAAAGACTGCTTAGCAGCTTTAAAAGACAGCGATGCCTTTGGTGTCGCTTGCGTTGAAGAAGCCTTAGAAATTCGTGAATTGGGATATACGCAGCCCATCACCCTGATTGAAGGTGTTTTTTCTGCCGATGAAATGCAAAGTGTGTTGGCACACAAATTGGAATGTGTAGTGCATCATCAAGCACAGCTCGATTGGCTACTACAACATAAAGCTGATTATATCGCACAAGGCTTAAAAGTCTGGGTCAAACTCAACAGCGGCATGAATCGTTTAGGTTTTAAAATTCCTGAAATTATTGATGTGATTCACATGCTCAAAGCCGAAGGTTTTACCTGTGTGTTGACCATGCATTTTGCCAATGCCGATGGTGATCATGCTTTAAATGATCAACAAGTCGCGCAATTTTTGCATGTCAAAGACAATTGCAGCCCTATTCTTGCTTCTTGCTGTAACTCTGCTGCAATCTATCGTTATCCCGAATTGCATTTTGATTATGTACGCCCAGGCATTATGCTTTACGGTGCAACGCCTTTTGCCGCACATAATGTGCATACACTCGACTTAAAGCCTGTGATGACGCTCAGTGCAGAAATTATTGCTCTGAATCAAATAGATGCTGGCGAGCATGTGGGCTACGGCTCAACCTTTACCGCTGAACAAAGCATGCAGATTGCCATTGTTTCAATTGGTTATGGCGATGGCTATCCACGCACATTTACTCAACCGAATTTTGTGGCGATCAGCTCAAAACTCACACCTGTTCTTGGGCGTGTATCTATGGACATGATTGCCATTGATGTCACAGGTTTAGACGTTGAATTAGGCACACAAGTTGAACTATGGGGCAAACACCGTTTGGTGGATGATGTTGCCACAGCCAATGGTACGATTGGCTATGAGTTGTTGTGTCGTTTAAGCCCTCGCCCACAGCGCAAGGCAACCAGCATTTAACTTTCTTTTTTCGATCTGTTGCATGTAGCAGTTTTGCTGCATGCAATCGTCTAAGCCATTCTCTTTTTCTTTCTTATATTTTTCTTTTCGCTTTTTATTTTCTTAAATTCACTGTATTTCCATTCATATTGATAAAAATTTGTGGTCACCCACATTTGCATTTAGCGCTTTACAGTCATCCAAATATTTAGCTGAAAATCACACTCAAAATCTCAAGAAAAAACAATATGCTCGCGCACTGTCTTTAAACTGCCACATCGCTTCAAATTCATGGATTAATCACATTTCACCAGTTCTCAGAAGTTTGTGCTGCGCGCTACGATGAATCAATGACTTCACGACTATTTAAGCCATTTATAAAAGCATCCACATGATAAGAAAATAATCTATTACCAATATTTGTTTACTTTTGACTTCAAAGCATCATCAAACTGCAGCCTCTTTGAAATATAAAACGCTTAATTTCTAAACAAGAATAAAGAGGAAAAACTCCTTAATTTTTATAACCTTATTCTGCTTAGGAAAAGAATATGTCTGAACAAAAAGTAGCTTTAGTGACGGGTGCATTAGGTGGTATTGGCAGTGAGATTTGCCGTCAACTGGTTACAGCAGGCTATAAAATTATTGCAACGGTTGTACCAAGAGAAGAAGATCGCGAAAAGCAATGGCTTAAAGACGAAGGCTTTACAGAAAGTGATGTGCGCTTTGTTTTAACCAACTTAAATGAGCATGAAGCGGCTACAGCAGCCATTCAAGAAGCAATTGATGCTGAAGGTCGTGTAGATGTGTTGGTCAACAATGCTGGTATTACCCGCGATGCAACTTTCAAAAAAATGAGCTATACGCAGTGGTCTGAAGTGATTGAAACCAACTTAAAAACACTTTTTACCGTGACTCAGCCTGTATTTAACAAAATGTTAGAACAAAAGTCTGGTCGCATTGTGAACATTAGTTCGGTGAACGGTTTAAAAGGTCAATTTGGTCAAGCCAACTACTCTGCAACTAAGGCAGGCATCATCGGCTTTAGCAAAGCTTTGGCGCAAGAAGGCGCACGTTCAAATATCTGCGTGAACGTCGTTGCACCAGGTTATACCGCAACCCCGATGGTCACAGCCATGCGGGAAGAAGTAATTAAAAGCATTGAAGCACAAATTCCTCTGCAACGTCTTGCCGCCCCTACCGAAATTGCGGCAGCAGTTATGTATTTAGTGAGTGATCATGCTGCATACGTAACAGGCGAAACCTTATCAATCAACGGCGGCTTATACATGCACTAAGCGTGTAACACCTCATTTTAATCTACAAGTTTATTTACTGGAGTGACACCCATGCTATACGGCGACTTATTTTCAAACATGAATGCTCAATACAAAAACGTGTTTGAACCGTACACCAAATTCAACAGTATAGTTGCAAAAAATTTTGCTAACTTAACCAACCTACAATTAGAAGCAGCACGCAACTATGCCAACATTGGTTTAGCACAAATGTTTGCCAATAGCGAAGTGAAAGACATGCAAAGCATGGTGAACTGCACCACCAAGCAATTAGAAACTATGAACAAACTCAGTCAGCAAATGATTGAAGATGGCAAAAAATTAGCAACACTGACTTCAGAATTCAAAGCAGAATTTGAAAAGTTAGTCAGCGATTCAATGCCAAATAATAAATAAACACTGCTCTGAAAACCATGCGTTATCAGGACGAATGTTACGGGGAAGTGTGAAAATTTCCCCGTTTTAGTTTCAGCCTTGCACTCAATTTGATTGCTAAAAGCCATGTGCTATGGAGCGATGAAATGAACCAGAACTCATTTCAATTCAAAGAAAATATATTACAATTTTTCTCTAGCCACGATGATATCTGGAAAAAACTACAAGAATTTTATTATGGGCAAAGCCCTATTAATGACGCCTTAACACAGCTCAACAAAGAAGATATGTCTATGTTCTTTGAAGCTTTGTCTAAAAATCCAGCACGCTTGATGGAAATGCAATGGAGCTGGTGGCAAGGTCAAATGCAAATCTACCAAAATGTGATGATGCGCAGTGTGGCAAAAGACATCGAACCATTCATTCAACCTGAAAGTGGTGATCGTCGTTTTAACAGCCCATTATGGCAAGAACAACCCAATTTTGACCTGTTATCGCAGTCTTATTTGCTGTTTAGCCAACTGGTACAAAATATGGTGGATGTCGTAGAAGGCATTCCAGACAAAGTGCGTTACCGCATTCACTTTTTTACCCGTCAAATGATTAATGCTTTATCACCAAGCAATTTTCTTTGGACTAACCCTGAAGTGATTCAGCAAACCATTACCGAACAAGGCGAAAACCTTGTCCGTGGTATGCAAATTTTCCATGATGATGTGGTCAATAGCGGAAAATATTTATCTATTCGCATAGTCAATAGTGACTCTTTTAGCTTGGGTAAAGATTTAGCCTATACACCAGGCGCAGTGGTCTTTGAAAATGAAATTTTCCAGTTGTTGCAATATGAAGCAACGACAGAAAATGTATATCAAACCCCGATTCTAATCGTGCCGCCATTTATTAATAAATATTATGTGCTGGATTTACGCGAACAAAACTCGTTGGTGAACTGGTTGCGCCAGCAAGGTCATACAGTCTTTTTAATGTCATGGCGTAACCCAAATGCCGAACAGAAAGAATTGACTTTTGCCGATCTCATTACACAAGGTGCAGTAGAAGCTTTGCGTGTAATTGAAGAAATTACCGGTGAAAAAGAGGCCAACTGCATTGGCTACTGTATTGGTGGTACGTTACTTGCTGCGACTCAAGCCTATTACGTGGCAAAACGCCTGAAAAATCACGTAAAGTCTGCGACCTATATGGCCACCATTATCGACTTTGAAAACCCAGGCAGCTTAGGTGTATTTATTAATGAGCCTGTGGTAAGTGGTTTGGAAAACCTGAACAATCAATTGGGTTATTTCGATGGTCGTCAGTTGGCAGTAACCTTCAGTTTACTGCGTGAAAATACGCTGTACTGGAATTACTACATCGAAAACTACTTAAAAGGCAAAGAACCTTCTGATTTTGATATTTTATATTGGAACAGCGATGGTACGAATATCCCTGCCAAAATTCATAATTTCTTATTGCGTAATTTGTATTTGAACAATGAATTGATTTCACCAAATGCCGTTAAGGTTAATGGTGTTGGCTTGAATCTATCTCGTGTAAAAACACCAAGCTTCTTTATTGCAACGCAGGAAGACCATATCGCACTTTGGGATACTTGTTTCCGTGGCGCAGATTATTTAGGTGGTGAGTCAACCTTAGTTTTAGGTGAATCTGGACACGTAGCGGGTATTGTTAATCCTCCAAGCCGTAATAAATACGGTTGCTACACCAATGCTGCCAAGTTTGAAAATACCAAACAATGGCTAGACGGTGCAGAATATCACCCTGAATCTTGGTGGTTGCGCTGGCAGGCATGGGTCACACCGTACACTGGTGAACAAGTCCCTGCCCGCAGCTTGGGTAATGCGCAGTATCCAATCATTGAAGCGGCACCAGGTCGCTATGTTTTGGTAAATTTATTCTAAACGGTCATATAACAACAGCCATGCACATGCTATATATCATGTGCATCCACAGAAACATGAACACAAAATTTAAGGATATAAAATGAAAGATGTTGTGATTGTTGCAGCAAAACGTACTGCGATTGGTAGCTTTTTAGGTAGTCTTGCATCTTTATCTGCACCACAGTTGGGGCAAACAGCAATTCGTGCGGTTTTAGACAGCGCCAATGTAAAACCTGAACAAGTTGATCAGGTGATTATGGGCAACGTACTCACGACAGGCGTGGGACAAAACCCTGCACGTCAGGCAGCAATTGCTGCTGGCATTCCAGTACAAGTGCCTGCATCTACCCTGAATGTCGTCTGTGGTTCAGGTTTGCGTGCGGTACATTTGGCAGCACAAGCCATTCAATGCGATGAAGCCGAGATTGTGGTCGCAGGTGGTCAAGAATCTATGTCACAAAGCGCACACTATATGCAGCTGCGTAATGGGCAAAAAATGGGTAATGCACAATTGGTAGACAGCATGGTGGCTGATGGTTTAACCGATGCCTATAACCAGTATCACATGGGTATTACCGCAGAAAATATTGTAGAAAAACTGGGTTTAAACCGTGAAGAACAAGATCAACTTGCATTGACTTCACAACAACGTGCGGCGGCAGCCCAGGCAGCTGGCAAGTTTAAAGATGAAATTGCCGCAGTCAGCATTCCACAACGTAAAGGTGAGCCTGTTGTATTTGCTGAAGATGAATACATTAAAGCCAATACCAGCCTTGAAAGCCTCACAAAACTACGTCCAGCCTTTAAAAAAGATGGCAGCGTAACTGCAGGTAATGCTTCAGGCATTAATGATGGTGCAGCAGCAGTACTGATGATGAGTGCAGACAAAGCTGCAGCATTAGGCCTACAACCTTTAGCACGTATTAAAGCCTATGCAATGTCGGGTATTGAGCCTGAAATTATGGGTCTTGGCCCTGTTGAAGCGGTTAAGAAAACCTTAAATAAAGCAGGCTGGAGCTTAGATCAGGTCGATTTAATTGAAGCCAACGAAGCCTTTGCCGCACAAGCACTAGGTGTTGCCAAAGAATTAGGCTTAGACCTGGATAAAGTCAACGTCAATGGCGGTGCAATTGCATTGGGTCACCCAATTGGGGCTTCAGGTTGCCGTATTTTGGTGACTTTATTACATGAAATGCAGCGCCGTGATGCCAAGAAAGGCATTGCAACCCTCTGTGTTGGCGGTGGTATGGGTGTTGCACTTGCAGTTGAACGTGACTAAGTACACCATTGCATCGAATCTTGAAACTTGATCAAGATTGACAATAAATTCAATACATAATGGGAGCTCAGGCTTCCATTATTTTTTTAGATGCGTGCCAGACTGAATAGCCACTAATTTTATCGACAAGTTCAAAGCAGGATGAATTTTCGCTTTAATCCACAGAAAGTAAATGCTGAATGTGGTCGCTAAAATGATAAAAATTCATGCTATCTGGTTGTTGTTTAAGTTGCTGCCATGCTTCAGCCAGTGATAACCAACCTAAATCTTTGAGCAATTGCACAATAGTTTCCACTTGGGCTACTGTCATGTCCTTAGATTGTTTAAGTCGAATTTGTCGATCTAACTCTTCCAGCTTTTGCCCCAATTGAAAGAATAAAAAAATATTTTGCGGCTCAGCTTCTAGAACATCGTGGCAGTCTTGCACCACATCACAAATATAAGCAGCATTGTCACGGGCATTTCGAATGAGGCGTATCAATTCTGTATAGGCTTGAGGTGATAACACATCTGCTAAATTATGAATTTTTACGCTACTTTGCTGGAATTGCATGGCAAATGACGCGGGTTGCTCTTCATTTAAAATTAGCTCATTTAGAGATGCAGCATCAAAAGCAGGTAAACAAAAAGCATGTGCATAGCTTAAAGCAGCCGCATTTTGTTTAAAGGGAAATTGCTGACATAAATATTGAATACGGGTTAAATAGCGGGCTAACCAAAAAATTTCTCGTGCATCGCTGCTAGATAAATTCACGGTTGATTGTTCCTCCTTATTTCAAGTTAGGTTTTGTCCAAATTGTGTGCTTAATTAAACTACAGCACCATAAGGCAATACGTGTTTTTATTTACATAAACCCGCCTCAAACACACAAGAAAAAGACTTGACCTTACTTAAAGCATACAGTTTAAGCTTGCTTATTAAAAAGCACCCTCTCAAATCACCCGAAATTCTGAGTTGTCTTGCATCAATCACATACTTTTTCACATAGTTTAATCTAATTTAAAATACGTTAATCCTCTGAACTCACTGCATAGATGCATGATCTGAATATGTACTGCACCGCCCTTTTTGAGTAAAAAACTTGCTAAACATTCTAAGTTTTCTTATTGTGTTAACACTCACGTTCTGACTCATTTAAAACGACCAAGCAAATACTGAATATGTCTATACAAGAAAAAGAAACATCGAATAGTTTATATCGCCAATGGCAAATTTTATCGCGACTCTCTACAGGTAAATGGATGGGTACGCGTGAATTACACGATGTCTTGCAACGTGAAGGCATTGACATCAGTTTGCGCACCATTCAGCGTGACTTAAACCAAATTTCGCAACGCTTTCCTATTGAAAGTAACGGTACTGTGCCACAAGGTTGGCGTTGGCGATCAGATGCACCCATTCAAAGCTTGCCGCACATGACTAGCTCACAAGCGGTCACCTTTATGATGGTCGAAGAACATTTAAAACACTTGTTGCCACCAAGTCTGATTGAAGAGATGAACCCTTGGTTTGATTTGGCACGGCGTAGTCTATCTACGCAAAATAATGTTCGCCAATGGATTAACCGTGTACGGATTGTGCCTGCAACACAACCCTTAATTCCACCACTGGTAGACCGTAATGCGCAGCAAGCAATTTATGAAGGCTTGCTACAAGACAAACAACTGGAATGTATTTACCAATCACGCAGCAGTTCAGGTGAAGAAAAAACCTATGTGCTAAATCCTTTGGCACTGGTACAAAAAGGCGCAGTCATTTATTTAATATGTACCCGCTTTGATAAAACAGATATTCAGACCTTTGCCCTGCATCGTTTTAAAGCCGCAAAAGTTTTAGATTCACGCGCATTACACCCTGTCAATTTTGATATTGATGCTTATATTGAATCTGGCGAACTGGGCTTCAGAGTCAATTTCAGCAAAGCCACAGAAAATATTCAGCTCAAACTGACCATGCAAAAAGCTGATGCCATATACTTCGATGAAAGCCAATTAAGCAAAGATCAAACTATGGAAACACTGGAAAATGGTAATGTGTTGGTGACTGCCACTGTGCCGTTTACCTCACAATTGGTTTGGTGGTTGCGTAGTTTTGGTAAAAAGCTAATTCAGATTGAACCTGTAGAAGTTGCCAATGCGGTGCATCAAACTCAGGAATAAAAAAGCCCCAAATATATTGGGGCGATAGCATTATCGTTCTCTTTTAAATCAAATTATTGTGATTGCTGATTGAAGTTAAAATTAAAATTGACTCGGCATCGTTCAGCGTGGGCATGCCAGTTCAGCTGTACTATAACGAATGCTTTTTAAAGTCATATTTTGCTCCTATCTATGTTGATAAGTGTCACTTTAAATGCTCCTGATCTAGCTGTGAAATCATAAGATATGCAGTCGAAATCAGATTTATTCTTATACGCAACTTCTTCTTTGCTTAGCATCTGATTTACTTTGGCGCATAAAAAAGCCCGCAATTTGCGAGCTTTCTTAACAGGCATATCCAATCTTAAGCAGATTTACGTCCTTGTGCATTTTTACGAATGGTGATCATCACCAATTGTACTGCTGCAGGTGTCACACCAGGAATACGACTGGCTTGCGCTAATGTTTCAGGCAACACATGCTTTAATTTTAAGGTAATTTCACGTGACAAGCCTGACACAGCATCATAATCAAAATCGGCTGGAATTTTGGTTTCTTCCAGACGTTTTAACTGAGCCACATCTTCATGCTGTCGGTTAATATAACCTGCATATTTCACTGCAATTTCAATTTGATCACCGACTTGTGCAGACACTTCTGAACCAGTCAATTCTGCAATTTGCGCAAAACTGATATTAGGACGTTTGAGCAGGTCAATTGCAGAACATTCTTTAGATAAATCTGCACCAGTCATTTCTACAAATTTTTTGCCCATTGGGTTGTTCGGGGCAGCCCACAAATGCTGTAAACGTCCTGTTTCACGCTCTACAGCTTCCATTTTTTCACAGTAAGCTGCCCAACGAGTATCATCCACCAAACCTAGTTCACGACCAATTGGGGTCAAACGCTGATCTGCATTGTCTTCACGCAACATCAAACGATATTCCGCACGTGACGTAAACATGCGGTACGGTTCTTTGGTACCTAGTGTGATCAGGTCATCTACCAATACCCCAATATAGGCTTCGTCTCGTTTTGGCGTCCATTGTTCCTGATCCCAAGCACGACGTGCCGCATTCAAACCTGCCAGCACACCCTGCGCACCTGCTTCTTCATAACCGGTTGTACCGTTAATTTGCCCCGCGAAATACAGGTTATTAATGGCTTTGGTTTCTAAAGTAAATTTCAAAGCTTGTGGGTTAAAGTAGTCATATTCAATCGCATAGCCTGGACGCAAAATGTGTGCATTTTCCATACCACGAATTGAACGCACCAATTCAAACTGCACATCAAACGGCAAAGAGGTTGAAATACCATTTGGATACAACTCATGTGTGTCTAAGCCTTCTGGCTCCAAAAACACCTGATGCGAGTCTTTGTCAGAAAAACGATGGATTTTATCTTCAATAGATGGGCAATAACGTGGGCCAACGCCTTCAATTACACCTGTATACATAGGTGAACGATCTAGGCCACCACGAATGATTTCGTGAGTACGCTCATTGGTATGGGTAATATAACAGTTCACTTGCTCTGGATGCATCGACACATCGCCCATGAATGACATGGTTGGTGATGGAAAATCACCTGGCTGTGGAATCATCACAGAAAAATCGACTGAACGTGCGTCAATACGAGGTGGCGTACCTGTTTTTAAGCGCCCTACAGGCAAATTTAATTCGCGTAAACGTGCTGCTAAAGCAATTGATGGCGGATCGCCTGCACGACCGCCA
The DNA here is from genome assembly GCF_013417135.1 of Acinetobacter sp. YH16051. Taxonomy (NCBI): domain Bacteria; kingdom Pseudomonadati; phylum Pseudomonadota; class Gammaproteobacteria; order Moraxellales; family Moraxellaceae; genus Acinetobacter; species Acinetobacter sp. YH16051. The sequence goes on from NZ_VPEN01000004.1 coordinate 62,245, forward strand.
CTAGATTTTTCCAAACCAATATGAATAACGCCACCTAAGAAGGTACCTGTAGTCAATACCACTGTTTTTGCATCAAAGCGAATGCCCATTTGGGTCACAACACCTTTTACGGTATCGCCTTCAACAATCAGGTCATCTGCAGCTTGCTGAAAAATATCTAAATTGGCTTGGTTCTCTAAAGTGCTACGAATCGCTGCTTTAAAACGCACTCGGTCTGCTTGCGCACGTGTTGCACGAACCGCAGCACCCTTGCGTGAGTTTAAAATACGGAATTGAATCCCGCTTTTATCGGCAGCCAAAGCCATTGCACCGCCCAAAGCATCAATCTCACGCACAAGATGAGACTTACCAATACCACCAATAGCAGGGTTACAGCTCATCTGCCCTAAAGTCTCAATGTTATGAGTTAACAGTAAGGTTTGACGACCCATACGTGCTGCTGCAAGCGCCGCTTCAGTGCCTGCATGACCGCCGCCAATAACAATGACATCGTAAACTTTAGGATAGTGCATAATGGTCAATGAGAGATATAAAAATAAAGACGGAATATTATAGCAAAACTTCAGGCATAAGTTGACAGATTCAGTCGATTTTATTGGCGGTGATGCACTATAGAATTAATACTTTGTAATCTAAATTTGCATTTTTACTGTATATAAAAACATTTAAACCTATCAATTAACCAGATCACCGTTGTTTTAATTTGCCTATTTTTTATCCTATTAAGCACAGGTATTAGAAACAAAGGGAAACATCATGAATAAGAAAATTTTACTGTCATCTATGCTTTGTGGTTTATTTATTAGTCCATTTGCAGTGCAGGCAAATGACAAGGTAGAAACCATCTACAATGCGCAAAAATTCCAGCAAGTCTGTAAGGGAAAAACTCAAGGTACAGCTGTAAGTTTTGCGCATCGTGGCATTATTTGGAATGGTACGTGCGAACCACAATTCTTTAGTTCATCTAAAGCAGTACAATTACAAGGCAACGAACCTGAGTTATACCGTGCCTGTATGGCAGATGCGCAGACCACTAGCATTACACTCAATGGCACAGAACTGAAAGGAAAATGTGCGCTCGGCTTTACGCCACCACGCCCTGCTGCCATGTGATCAATCACTTAATCTATATTTTCATGAACAGATCGGCTTGTATTCATTCAAACTGAAAGCATGAAAATAACACCAAAGCAGTCATTTATAAGAAGTGACTGCTTTGTTTATTGCACAAGCTCAAAAAACAATTACACTGCAAAGAGAGGGAAAATTATACCCATAAGAAAAAAATAAAGGATGTGCTATGGATTCAGGCTTTTTTACCTTTTTTCTACCACTGACCTTGGCTGTGATGATGATGGGCTTAGGCTTACAACTCACGCCTAAAGACTTTATTCGGGTCAATCAATTTCCTAAAGTCATTTTTTTAACGCTTTTTTCACAATTGGTCATTTTGCCTGTTTTAGCATTTTCAATTTGTTTATTTTTAGAATTGCCACCGCTATTGGCAATTGGCTTAATGCTGCTTGCTGCCTCACCAGGGGGGCCTACTGCGAACTTATTTAGCTATGTCTATAAAGGTGACGTTGCCCTAAATATTACCCTAACCGCAATGAACTCTGTGATGGCAACCTTTACCCTGCCTTTTATTGTTAATTTGTCTTTTCTATATTTTATGACCGATCAACAACAAATTGGCATGCCTATTGAAAAAATGGCACAGGTTTTTTTACTGATTATTGTGCCTGTATGTGTAGGAATGGCGGTGCGTAATGCGATGCCACAAATTGCATTACAGTTGGGCAAACCTATGCGTTTGATGTCCATTTATTTCATTTTCGCTTTATTCTTTTATGCGCTTTTCCGCGAACGCGCCAATGTCTTTGACTATTTCAGTGCAATTGGCATCGCAACTGCACTATTTTGCTTTTTAAGTTTACTTATTGGTTATCTTGTGCCGTATTTGGCGGGTGTGCCTGATCAACAAGCACGCTCTTGTTGTTTTGAAATTGGCATTCATAACACTGCTGTTTCTTTAACCGTTGCGCTATCGGTTTTGCAAAGCACTGAAATTGCCATTCCTTCTGCGATTTACACCATTTTTATGTATATGTTCAGCTTTATTTTAGGGAGTATGTTAGCTAGACAATCGGCCAAACTTGCCCATCAACACAAACAGGAGCAGAGTTTAAACCACAATAAAAATACAATTTAAAACGTGAGCAAAATTAACTACATATTAAACAAACAGTTAAATATCAAATAAATTATTGTAGATGTAAAAACAAAGGAGTGTTTATGGATTCAGGATTAATCACAATATTTTTGCCGCTGGCTTTGGCCGTGGTCATGGCTGGACTTGGCTTAGAACTCACTCCTAACGACTTTAAACGGGTGAGCAAACACCCCAAAGCAGTGTTTATTGCTTTATTTTGTCAATTGGTCGTCCTGACAGCAATTGCATTCTTTATTTGTAAACTGCTGAATTTACCACCACTGCTTGCAGTCGGACTCATGCTACTAGCAGCATCTCCAGGTGGGCCAACAGCCAACTTATTTAGCTACTTATATAAAGGTGATATTGCCCTAAACATCACCCTCACTGCCGTGAATTCCGTGATTGCAGCATTTACCTTGCCCCTGATTGTCAACTTTGCCATTCAACATTTTACGCAGGATGGGCAACAAGTCGGCTTACAGTTTGCCAAAGTATTACAGGTGTTTTTAATTATTATTATCCCTGTCACTTTGGGGATGTTGGTACGCCATTTTAGCCCGCAAACGGCAGACCGTTTAAACAAACCTGTGCGTATTTTTGCTGTGGTTTTTCTGATAGTGATTATTATTGGCGCGATTGCCAAAGAGCGAAATAACATCATGCTTTATTTGGCAGATGTAGGACTTGCCACTGCTCTGTTCTGTGCCTGCAGTTTATTGATTGGTTATTTTGTCCCGCGTTTCTTTGGTGTGAACAGCCAACAAGCCCGTGCCTGCGCCTTTGAAATTGGCATTCACAACAGTACCCTTGCAATGACCATCGCCCTAACCGTTATGGCAAGCTCAACCATTGCCATGCCTGCTGCGGTTTATTCTATTTTCATGTATATTTTTGCCGCAATTTTAGGCACATTACTAATTAAATTTGTGCCGACTCCTGCATCGGAGCAATCTGCATCCTAAACAAGTCTCTCAATCATCCCCAATCCAGCAATTTGACTGTTTTGGGGATGATTGAGCGATGATGGTTCAAACAAATTCTTAACTTATATTTTTTAGAGTTATATTTTTGTCACATTATTCGACTATAAGCATAAAGCGAATTTGAAACTTCCAATCGTATAGAGTTTTCCCTTTCGCAATCCGAATAAAAAATAACAGCGCCTGCAGCAGTTCAGTTACAATAGCGCTTACGCATTAAATTTTAGGTTATCTCCGTGAAGTGGTTACAAATACATATTACTGTTGATCAAGCGCAAGTCGATTTTACTGAAACCCTGCTCAGTTCATTGGGCGCAGTCAGCGTAACCTTAGATGATGCGGAAAATCAGGACTTACTTGAGCCACTGCCAGGTGAAACACCACTTTGGAACAAAGTCATTGTGACAGGTATTTATGCACAAGACGAAGGTGAAGAAATTGATGTTGCAGCCTTAGAAACCTTTATTCGTGCGCAAATGCCAGATGCCCCTTTACGCAGTGAATTTTTGGAAGATCAGGTTTGGGAACGCTCATGGATGGATTACTACGAGCCAATCCAGATTGCAGAGAAATTCTGGATTGTACCTGAATGGTTAGAACCACCTGAGGCAGATGCAGTCAATATTAAACTTGACCCAGGTTTGGCTTTTGGTACAGGTAACCATGCCAGTACGTTCCTGTGCCTGCAATGGTTAGGTAAAACCAATGTAAAAGATAAAGTCGTGATCGACTACGGTTGTGGTTCAGGTATTTTAGGAGTAGCGGCTTTGTTGCTCGGTGCAAAAAAAGTCTATGCGACTGATATTGACCCGCAAGCAGTTTTAGCGACCAAACAAAATGCAGAACTCAACGGTGTACTTAAAAACTTATATGTGGGACTTCCAGAAGAGTTCAATGAAACCATCGGTAATGAAAAAGCAGACATTTTAGTTGCCAATATTTTGGCAGGCCCATTGATGATGCTTGCGCCAGAGTTTGCAACTTTAATTAAATCTGAGGGCGAGTTCGCACTTGCAGGTGTAATTGAAGAGCAAGTTGCTGAAGTTTCTAGTGTTTATTCTGAATTTTTTGATATAGTACAAGTCGAAAAACGTGAAGAAAACTGGTGTCGAATTTCTGGGAAACGCCATCCCCACTAACTGTAATTTTTGAGTTATGAGTGACAAGCAAACCAAGTGCCCTGAATGCCAAACTGTTTATAAAGTATCCGTTGCGCAGCTGACCGTTGCGCAAGGGATGGTTTGTTGTCCTAAATGCGACAATACCTTTAATGCTCTTTCGCATTTGGTATTTGCCTTTCCTCAAAATAAAAACTCAGTCACATCACAATTACATCACATTCAAAACCGCAGTTTTATGCAGGCAACTGCTGAACTTGCGCAACCGCAACATATTTTAGATATTTTTCAGCGTAAAGTTGAACATTCCAATATTGATCTGAAAACCTATCTGAATAACCTCAATTATTTCAGTACTGAACCGATTGGCAACATTCCTGCCATGAAGTTGTCTGCGCCTGATCTTGAAAGTGAAAAAAAGCATGGCAATGGTTACTACTTACTTTGGGGAATTATTAATCTTTTATTGATTGGCTTGTTGATCTTCCAAATTTTGTGGTTTAACCCAAAGTTTTTAAACAGCAGCCCTGCACTGAATTCTGTGTTTACCCAAGTCTGTCAATTTTTTAACTGTAGCAGTTTAGAAGAACGCTATAGCTTAATTTCAGCAAATCGCGTGAAGGTTAAACGTGTAGATCGTATGAATACACAATTTACGGGTGAGCTGATCAATTACTATGATAAAAGCTTGGCTTTGCCTAATATCAAAGTCACTTTAAAAGAAAAACAACAAACATTATCGACTTACATCTATTCCCCACAGGAGTATTTGGTCGAAAGTCTTTCGATCATTCAACGTATTCCTAAAAACAGTCCATTTAAGTTTGACATTTTAGTTCCAATATCACGAAACGACTTCGATGCCTATACTTTAGAAATTATCAAGCCTTAATTCACAAAAAAATAGTGAAAAAATAGCGAAAAAAATTAAAAAAATTGCAGTTTTCTTGCTCACTTTTTCTCATACAATGGTATCATACGCGCCACGAAAGCTTTGTGCTGCAAACTCCTCGCAAGATTCACAACAAATATAGATCTGTCTAATGCGCTTTATTTTTATATATCGCGTACAGAGTAGATTTTTTGTTTTGATTTTGGTCTGTAACAATTATTAATGTATTGTTACGCTTAAATTTCGACCAATGCCTAGAGTTGTGGCAAGCTAAATGTTCCAGTTTTAGAACTTCCCGTTTTAGGATCTAAAACGGAGTTCATTTAATTTATAGACCACATTGATATATCACTTTATCCCAGTGATATCTGATTTTCGGATTAATTCGCATGAATAGCAAATCTCCTATTTTTACTGCACAATCTGATGTTGCTTTACGTATTCACGTAGATCGCGCAGTTCGCCATTATTTTGCACAACTACAAGGTGAACAACCTTCACAAGTGTATGACATGGTGTTAGCAGAAATGGAGAAACCTCTTTTATCTGTTGTTCTTGAATACACTCGCGGTAACCAAACACGCGCTGCTGAAATTCTTGGACTAAACCGTGGTACTTTACGTAAAAAGTTAAAAGCTCACGGTTTAATGAGTGAATAAGTGATAAAATGCTTGCGACCTCCGCAGGCATTTTTTTTACCTGCATTTTGCTAGTTTGTTTTAATCTGTAATTGAAAACTGTGACGAAGATCATGACTATTAAACGCGCTTTAATCTCTGTTTCTGACAAAACAGGTATTGTTGAATTTGCACAAGACCTTGCTGCTCTTGGGGTAGAAATTTTATCTACTGGCGGTACTTATAAGTTGCTTAAAGACAACAATATTGCTGTCGTAGAAGTATCAGAGCATACTGGTTTCCCTGAAATGATGGATGGTCGTGTAAAAACGTTACACCCAAAAATTCATGGCGGTATCTTGGCTCGTCGTGGTCTAGACGAAGCAGTCATGGCAGAACACAATATTGATGCCATCGACTTGGTTGTTGTTAACCTTTATCCATTTGCTGCGACTGTTGCAAAACCAAATTGTTCACTTGCAGATGCGATTGAGAACATCGACATTGGTGGCCCTACTATGGTTCGCGCTGCAGCGAAAAACCATGCTTCTGTAGGTATTGTAGTAAATGCTTCTGACTATGCGACTGTTATTGCAGAAATGAAAAGCAACGGTGCATTGTCTTACGAAACTCGTTTTGATTTGGCAGTGAAAGCATTTGAACACACTGCACAATATGACGGCATGATCGCCTCTTACTTAGGTGCACGTGTAGGTAAAGAAGAAGGTACTGCTGACCAATTTGCACGTACATTCAATACACAATTGAACAAAGCGCAAGATTTACGTTACGGCGAAAACCCGCATCAATCTGCAGCGTTCTATGTAGACCCTGCTGCAACTGAAGCTTCTGTTTCTACAGCGAAACAGCTTCAAGGTAAAGAATTATCTTATAACAACATTGCAGATACTGATGCCGCACTTGAATGTGTGAAATCATTTGCAAAACCTGCTTGTGTGATCGTAAAACACGCGAACCCATGTGGTGTTGCTGTATCTTTAGACGGTATTCAAGCGGCTTATGACCTTGCTTATGCAACTGACCCTGAATCTGCATTTGGTGGCATCATTGCGTTTAACCGTGAGTTAGACGTTGCGACTGCACAAGCGATTGTAGACCGTCAATTCGTTGAAGTGATCATTGCACCAAGCATTGCTGATGGCGTACTTGAAGTGACTGGCGCGAAGAAAAACGTACGTGTACTGGTATGTGGCGAACTTCCTGCGATTGATGCACGCGCTCCACAAATGGATTACAAACGTGTCAACGGCGGTTTATTGGTTCAAGATCAAGACTTGGGCATGATCACTAAAGATGACTTAAAAGTTGTGACCAAACGTGCACCAACTGAACAAGAAATTGACGACATGATCTTTGCTTGGAAAGTTGCGAAATACGTAAAATCGAACGCAATTGTTTATGCAAAAAACCGTCAGACCATTGGTGTTGGTGCAGGTCAAATGAGCCGTGTAAACTCTGCTCGTATTGCTGCCATTAAAGCAGAACATGCAGGTTTAGTGGTTGAAGGTGCAGTAATGGCATCTGACGCATTCTTCCCATTCCGTGATGGTATTGATAACGCAGCTAAAGCTGGTATCAAATGCATTATTCAACCGGGTGGTTCTATGCGTGATGAAGAAACGATTGCAGCAGCAGATGAAGCTGGTATTGCAATGGTCTTCACTGGCATGCGTCATTTCCGTCACTAATTAAACTCATTAATTAGAAGTCGTATTTAATAATCCTCCGAAATCCCCCTTTTTTATAAAAGGGGGACTTTTCACGTAAGGGAACTGTGTTTTTATGCACAATCTCCTTCCTTTTCAAGGGTGAATAGCATAGCTTCGCTAGGGGGATTTTATTCTTTGAGGGATTTTTAGATGAATATTTTAGTTTTAGGTAGCGGCGGTCGTGAACATGCGTTGGCATGGAAAATCGCACAAGATGACAAAGTCGCTAAAGTCTTCGTTGCACCGGGTAATGCGGGTACTGCAACAGAAAACAAATGCGAAAATGTAGCGTTAGATATTCAAAATAACCCTGCAATCATCGACTTTGCCAAAAATAATGCAGTTGATTTAATCATTGTTGGTCCTGAAGCACCACTGGTCAATGGTGTGGTAGATGCCTGCCGTGAAGCGGGTTTAAAAATTTGGGGCCCAACCCAGTTTGCTGCGCAGCTTGAAGGTTCTAAAGCCTTTGCCAAGCATTTCTTAAAACGCCACAACATTCCAACTGCATTCTATGACGTATTCACTGAAGTTGATGCGGCAAAAGCATTTGTTGAAAAAAATGGCGCGCCAATCGTAATCAAGGCGGACGGTCTTGCTGCAGGTAAAGGCGTGATCGTGGCGATGACCAATCAAGAAGCATTCGATGCAATTGATGACATGCTAGCAGGCAACAAATTTGGTGATGCGGGTTCGCGTGTAGTTATTGAAGAATTCCTTGCAGGTGAAGAAGCTTCTTTCATTTGTATGATTGATGGCGACAACATCCTTCCTATGGCAACTTCACAAGACCACAAGCGTATTTTTGAAGGCGACCAAGGTCCAAACACTGGCGGTATGGGTGCTTACTCTCCTGCCCCTGTCGTGACTGCAGACGTATTTGAAAAAACGATGAATGAAGTAATGCGTCCTACCGTTGAAGGTATGAAAAAAGACGGTCATGTTTATACAGGTTTCTTATACGCTGGCTTAATGATTGACGACAAAGGTCAACCAAAAGTGATCGAGTTTAACTGCCGTTTTGGTGACCCTGAAACGCAGCCAATTATGATGCGCTTAAAGTCATCTTTGGTAGATTTGGTTGAAGCAGGTATTGCTGGCAACTTACCTGCCGAAGCAGACTGGGATGAACGCAAAACTGTCGGGATTGTATTGGCGACTGCGGGTTACCCTGAAACTTCAGGCAAAGGTGATGTGATTTCTGGTTTAGAAACACAAATGGCAGATGCGAAAGTATTCCACGCAGGTACAGCAAGCAATGCCGATGGTGAGATTGTGACCAATGGTGGTCGTGTACTGTGTGTAACTGCGCTCGGTAATACCATTGGCGAAGCGCAAGCTAAAGCCCTTGAACTGTGCGAAAAAGTTACCTTTGATGGTGTGCAATATCGTAAAGATATTGGCTATCGTGCCATTGCTCGTGAAAATGCTTAAAATTTTTAGTTTAGCCTAAAAATTTAAGTCCATAAAAAAGCTCGTCACTGTACGAGCTTTTTGTTTATCAGGTTGTAACCCATGTACATTGTGATGATCTACGTTTATAAAATACTTTAGATCAATAAACATGCAAAAAATAAAAAGCTTCAAAGAATTTTTAATTTCAATATTCGTTGAGTTTACATTGCAAATACTTTTTATTTTTGCAGGATTAATATATTTGGCTTATGTTTTTATAGGGATAGGTTCATTGTTACTCTGTTTGCCTGCAGATTCTTTTTCTAATGGACACCAAATTTCACAAACAAATGAACAGAGAATCGCATCTAACTTGGACACTTTAAATGGGAATAACAACTCAATTTCGTATAAGCACCATTATGTCAACTGAATATAGTTTTTTGAAAATTTTAACTTTGAATCAGAGATTTCATTTTAAATATGATAAAACTCAAGGATAAAGAAGCTTTAGATTTAGGTATGTAATAAGTGAATTTTTCAGGTGATGTAGAAGTTTTTTTATCTTGTCTTGGAACTAAAGAATCAAGTTCAGATATTTTGAAAGCAGTTATTCTTGTTGCAAGTGAGTTTGATACATCAGAGACTAATTTTGGTGGAGAAAAGCTATCCTATTGGGAATTTTTTAAGAGAGGCGTTACGTTCAGATTTAATGAACATCAAATACTAGACACTATTTTCATCTACGTCAAAGAGAATGAAGAATATTACCCATACCCATTTTTAGAAGGTCTTATCATAGGTATTAATCATAAAAGTACGAAGCAATCTGTAGTTAAGCTATTTGGAAATCCAGAAAGAGAAAGTAACAGTTGGCTGAAATATAAAATACTTGATAGCTACTTACATTTTGAATTTGATAAGTCATCAGAGTTAAAGCAAATTACGATGGGACAATTTTAAAAATAGAATCTGATTTAGTTTAAGATTTTCTAAAATTAACATAATGCACGTTATACATAATGCTTGAAATATTCCTGCAAGCATCAATATCTTAGTCAAAGCTGTTCTAGGGTTCAGTGCACCGGAACAGCTTTTTGGTGATTTTTCATGTTGCGCGGTCAATAAACAATTAAAATTCCACGGCTTTATGTAGTCTTATTTAATCTTAAAAAAGAAAAAAATGTCCAGATAAAATAAGAATAGATGTCCAAGTAGTTATTGATTTTGCAGTTTGCCTTATATATGGGCGATATATTATCGTTGGAAAAATCATTCATAACTTCTTTTATGTATTTACATCCATGTTCTGATTCTTGTAACTAAGCCGATTTCATACCGACAATTTCATATCTCGTTTTTTACTATCGATTGCAGAATAAATTTTAAAGCACCTAAATATTTAAACACTTGTTCAAATCCTTAATCTTTACAGAATATATTTATTTATAAGAACTTATTTTGACTTATTCGCTTTCTGTTGTAAAACAGTGATATGCATAACATACACAGCACTATATAGAATTATTTTTTATTGTTATGATGGTGCATCTTTTGAAAAAGTGAATTGCCCATCCATCTCAAAATTATTGATTGAGCTGTGGGCTGACTTTTTCAGTACTCAAACAATACCTACAACATATTTGAGAAACATACAAAATCATCATCATGCGATTCCATCCATCGTGCTGATTTGATTCTTCTCAATCATTGGCAACTTTAGGCACGGCTTAAACTTGCTCGGGATATATTCATGAAAAAGCTCCTTGGTCTTGTACTTGGTCTTTCAGTTGGCTTGGCTGGCTGTGGCAAACAAGAAGCGCCTGCGACTGACGCGGCACAAAAAGATTCTTCTGCTCTACACACTGTCACTATGGCATCGACTGGTTCAGATGCAGATATTTGGCGTTTTATTGCCGACTTACCTGAATCCAAAGCAGCAGGTATTCAACTTGAAGTGAAAAACTTCACCGATTACGTGTCAATGAACACGGCGGTAGCAAATAAAGAAATTGATCTTAACGCATTCCAATCTTATGCCTATATGGTGGCATTTAATGCCAACAATAAAGATCAAATTGCACCAGTAGCGACAACTTACTTAGAGCCAATGGGTATTTACTCAAGCAAAGTGAAAAAGTTGGATGAGTTCAAAACAGGTGCAACCATTGCTATTCCAAATGATGGTGCCAATGAATCACGTGCACTGTTATTACTTCAATCGGCTGGTTTGGTTAAACTGAAAGATGGTTTTGACAATGTTCAAGGCACGCCTGCAGACATCGTAGAAAATGCTAAGCAAATTCAAATCAAACCAATTCAAATGGCAACGGCTGTACGTGTAAAAGATGAAGTCGATGCAATTGTCTTGGGCAACACCCTTGCTATGGAAGGTGGTTTGAACGTACTGAAAGATTCAATTTATTACGAACCAATTGACCAAAGCACAAAAATGAATGTCAATATTCTCGCGACTGCTGCAGATCGTCAAAATGACCCAATCTTGCAAAAAGTAGGTGCGTTGTATCATACCGAAGCGGTGAAGCAATATATTGATCAGCACTTTGGCGGAACAAAAGTTGCGGTAAATAAACCTGTCAGCTATTTCACTGAAGCAGCAAAATAGTAATATAATGCGTTAAACAAAACAGGCAAAGCGAACTTTGCCTGTTTTTTCATTTATGGACATTTCTTGACGATATGATTGAATTTAAAAACATTTCAAAGCACTATCAGCTCAAAGGTCAAACACTGCGTGCGTTGGATCAAATTAATCTACAAATTCCAACAGGCAGTATTTTTGGCATTATTGGCTATAGTGGTGCAGGTAAAAGTACGTTAATCCGCTTGATCAATTTGTTGGAGCGTCCAAATGCTGGGCAAGTCATCATTCATCAAAAAGATTTTACTGCACTCAATGCCCGTGAATTGCGTCAAGAACGTGCCCATATTGGAATGATTTTTCAGCACTTCAATTTATTGCAGACCAAAACTGTGGCTGCCAATATTGAAATGCCGATGAAACTGTTAGGCTGGAACAAAGCCAAACGTGAAAAACGTTTAAATGAATTACTTGAGTTTATTGATTTAAAACATAAAAAAGATGCCTATCCTGATGAACTTTCAGGCGGACAAAAGCAACGTGTCGGTATTGCGCGTGCGCTAGCCAATCATCCTAAAATTTTACTCTGCGATGAAGCGACTTCGGCACTTGATCCGCAGACTACCAAATCTGTACTGGAATTACTGAAAAAAATTAACCGTGAACAAGGCATTACCATTGTAATGGTGACGCATGAAATGGATGTGATTGAATCGGTTTGTGATTATGTTGCAGTGATGGAACAAGGCAAAGTGATTGAAACAGGTTCAACCTTGGAAATTTTTAGTCAGCCGCAACACCCGACCACTAAAAGCTTCATTCAAACTGTGTTGCAGCAACAATTGCCTATCAATATTTTGAATAATCTGGAAAATCAAAATCAGCACAGCATTTATTGTCTGAAATTTTTAGGTAAATCGGCTCAGGAAACCGTGATTCAAGCTATCATTAAACAGTTTGATATCAGCCTGAATATTTTATTTGCCAATATGACCGAAATTGATGGCGCTGTGATTGGGCAAATGTTTATACAATTGCTCGGTGATGCAAGCGTCATTCAACAAGCACTTGAATTTCTGCAAGCCAATGGTGTTGAAGTTGAACAGTCAGGAGTACAAGCATGAGAGATTTAATTGTACAGTGGCTGACTTCGGTAACCACACCTTTCTGGAAAAGCTCTTTATCTATTGACCAATTTGTTACGGCCTTACAAGAAACCTTTCATATGGTGTTCTTTGCCATGTTGTTTGGTTGTATCTGGGGCTTTATTCAGGGCATTACCCTTGTAGTGACTCGTCCGACAGGTATTTTGCCAAACCGTGTGATTTATCACGGGCTTAACCCGATTGTAAACGCACTGCGCTCCCTACCCTTTATTATTTTATTGATTGCGGTGATTCCGCTGACTAAATTGTTAGTGGGTACATCCATCGGAACTTGGGCAGCCATTGTTCCACTGACCATTTATGTCGGCCCGTATATTGGTCGTTTGGTAGAAACTTCACTGCTTGAAGTCAATGAAGGGATTGTCGAATCTGCACAGGCAATGGGTGCTACACCATTACAAATTATCTTCAAATTTATTTTACCTGAAGCACGCAGCTCACTCATTTTGAACCTAACTACAGCCACCATTAGCTTAATTGGCGCAACTGCGATGGCAGGTGCAGTCGGTGCTGGAGGCATTGGTGACCTTGCTATTTCTTATGGTTATCAGCGTTTTGATAGTAGTGTCGTGATGCTAACCGTGGTGGTCTTATTAATTTTAGTGCAATTGGTGCAAAGTTTAGGTGACTGGTTATCTAAACTCAGATAAATCTTTCATCTACACATCAGAAATAGATTCATCATTTAACCCCTTGCTACTCATAAGAGCATGTAAGGGGTTAAAACCGTACTCCTTCTCCATGCATGCTTGATTCACACCATATCAACATCCCAAAAACTGAAAATTTGATATACGGTCTAGGTCATCGAAAACCGTAGGAAAAACTTTGCAGCATGTTTTGTCTTGAGCAGAGCATGCTAAAATAACCCGTGATTTTTTAAGGGACTGATTCATGCGCTTTGTTCATTTAGGTATACATACAGAATTTTCGATTACCGAGTCGATTGTACGCATACCTGACTTGATTAAAGCTGCAGTCAATGAAGAAATGCCTGCTTTGGCATTGACCGATCTCTCTAACCTACACGCTGCCGTAAAGTTTTATGGCAAATGTTTGGGACAAGGCATCAAACCGATTTTAGGTTCAGTGCTGCGTTTAAATGATGCCGATCATCGTGTGACGCTATTGTCGATGAACAATCACGGCTGGCGCAATCTGACCGAACTGGTGTCGCGTGGCTATATTGAAGGTCAGCAACTCAATATCCCTTGCGTCAATAAAGCATGGATTTTAGAACAAGCCGATGATCTGATTCTGTTACTCGGCATTCAAAGTGATGTCGGCAAAATGCTGATCACGTCCAATCCACAAAAAGCCGAACCGTTGCTAGAAGAATGGATAGAAAAATTTGGTAATCGGGTCTATTTGGCGCTGACCCGTACAGATCGTCCCGATGAAGATGCTTTTATTGCCGAAGCGGTTAAATTAGCTAAAAAATATAATATTGGCGTGGTGGCACATAATGATGTGCACTTTGTCCGCCGTGAAGATTATGAAGCGCACGAAGCGCGAGTTTGTATTGCCGATGGTTATGTTTTAGGGGATAACCGTCGTCCTAAAACGTATAGTCCTGAGCAATATTTTAAAACTACTGCAGAAATGACGGAATTATTTTCCGACATTCCAAGTGCTATTGAAAACAGCTATCACATTGCCAAACGCTGTAACGTCACGCTGCAATTGGGTAAATATTTCCTTCCAGATTATCCAATTCCAGACGGACACACCATTGATACCTACTTCGCGCACCTATCCAAACAAGGTTTAGAAGAACGTCTAAATGTGCTCTATCCTGTCACACAGCGCGATGAAGACTGGGCAGAAATTCGCAAACCTTATGATGAACGAATTGAATACGAAATTAATATTATTAACTCGATGGGCTTCCCAGGTTACTTCCTCATCGTCATGGACTTTATTCAATGGTCTAAAAATAATGGCGTACCTGTTGGGCCGGGTCGTGGTTCAGGCGCAGGCTCATTGGTCGCTTATAGCTTAAAAATTACCGACTTAGACCCATTGCGTTATGAACTACTCTTTGAACGTTTCTTAAACCCAGAACGTGTATCCATGCCCGACTTTGACGTCGATTTCTGTATTGCAGGACGCGATAAAGTCATTGATTATGTGGCACGCACCTATGGACGTGATGCGGTATCACAAATTGCCACTTTCGGTACTATGGCCGCCAAAGGTGCGATTCGAGATGTCGCACGGGTTTTGGGCAAGTCTTATGGTTTGGCAGACCGTATTTCTAAACTGATTCCAACTAAACCTTTAGGGCTTAGTTTGGAAGAATCAATTGAAGCCGAACCACAGCTGAAAGATGTGGTGACCAATCCATCTAACCCAGACTATGACGATGCTTCAGAAATTTGGGAAATGGCTTTAAAACTTGAAGGCATTACCCGCAACACAGGCAAACACGCAGGTGGTGTGGTCATTGCACCAACCAAAATCACCGACTTTTCTGCGGTTATGTGCGATGCTGATGGAACCGCCCGTGTTGCACAATACGATAAAGACGATGTTGAATCGGCAGGTTTGGTCAAATTTGACTTCTTGGGTTTACGTAACCTGACGGTTATTGAAGATGCAGTACAAAATATCAATAAACGCATCCAAGCCGATACACCGCTAGATATTGCCCATATTCCATTGGACGATAAAGATGCCTATTTAGTCTTTGCCAATGCCAACACCACAGCGGTATTCCAGTTTGAATCCGTGGGCATGAAAAAGATGCTGAAAGAAGCACGCCCAAGCAAATTTGAGGAAATTATTGCCTTCGTGTCCTTGTATCGTCCTGGCCCGATGGATCTCATTCCAGACTTTATTCACCGTATGCACGGTGGCGAGTTTGAGTATCTGCATCCTTTGCTAGAAGGTGTGCTTGAACCAACCTACGGCATTATGGTTTATCAGGAACAGGTAATGCAGGCGGCACAGTATTGTGCAGGCTATACCCTCGGTGGTGCGGACTTACTACGTCGTGCTATGGGTAAGAAAAAACCTGAAGAAATGGTGAAACAGCGCCAAATCTTTATTGAAGGTGCTGCGAAAAAAGACATTGATGCCGCCACAGCCAACCATATTTTCGACTATATGGAAAAGTTCGCAGGCTACGGTTTTAACAAATCCCACGCGGCTGCTTATGCCCTCGTTGCCTATCAGACGGCATGGCTGAAAGCACATTACCCTGCCGAATTCTTGGCTGCGGTAATGTCGTCGGAAATGCAAAACACCGATAACGTGGTGTTCCTGATTGATGACTGTCGCCACAATGGTCTGGAAGTTTTACCACCTTCGGTAAATATGTCTTTGTATCATTTCCACGCCAGCGATGAACGCACCATTGTCTACGGACTTGGCGCAATTAAAGGCGTGGGCGAACAAGCCATGCAATCGGTGATTGATTCTCGCCAAAAAGAAGGCCCATACCGCGATTTATTTGACTTCTGTCATCGTATTGATTTGAAAAAAATCAACAAACGAACCCTTGAAGCCTTAATTCGTGCGGGTGCATTAGACTGTTTAGGCATCGAACGCTCAAGTTTAATGGCACAATTGCCAGAAGCGGTACAAGCGGCGGAACAAGCACGTTCCAACCGTGAAACAGGCATCATGGATTTATTTGGTGAAGTTGAAGAAGTACAACGTAAGCCTGCCAAACCTGTAAAACCATGGTCAGATGAAGTCCGACTTAAAGGTGAAAAAGACACACTTGGACTTTACCTCACTGGTCACCCGATTGATGTCTATCGCAATGAATTAAAAGCCTTTATTCCAAGTAAAATTAATGAACTGACGCCAACCCGTCGTGGCGTGACCACCGTCTTTGCAGGCTTGGTGGTGGATGTCGCCAACTTCCCAAATCGGATGGTGGTCACTTTAGATGATGGTACGGCACGTATTGAAGTATCTGCCAACCATGAGCGCTTCCAACGCTTTAAAGATATTGTACAAACTGAAAAAGTGGTGGTGATTGAAGGCGAAATTTACGAACGTGAAGGTTTTGACCGCCCAATGGGACGCTTAACCAAAGCGTTTAGCTTGAATGAAATTCGTCAAAAACGCGCCAATAGTATTCAAATTCACTTGCATGCAGAACATTTAAGCAAGACCTTGAGTCAAGACTTACAAAATATGTTGCTGCCTTATTGTAATGTGGATTTATGCACGCATATTCCTGTTTTATTGCACCTTGACTATGCTTATGCCACTGCAGAATTACATTTGGGCATTCAGTGGAAAATCGCACCCTTAGATGAAGCCCTGGTCAAATTGCGTGACTATTTTGGTAAAGAAAGCCTGCATATCGAATATCAAGTGAAATCCAAAGCCGCGAAAGCTGTCGATGTGGCGAAACCTGCATCGATTGCTCCACCACCTGCTGATATGAGCATGGATGATGCTATGGATTTATACCATACCGAAGTTGATCAATATTCTTAATTAAAAATTTAACCCATCTGGATTTGTTATGAGTCAAACCGACAATGCAGCTGTTGCCGCACACCTCTCCCACGTGCGTATTGTCATGGTGAATACCACCCTGCCTGCCAACATCGGTAGCGCCTTACGCGCCATGAAAACCATGGGGCTATGTAAATTGGTTTTGGTTGATCCAAAAACCTATCCGCATCCAGATATTGATACTTTGGCGGCAGGTGCAACCGATTTAATTGAACAGATTGAAGTGGTTGAACAGCTCGAAGATGCAATTGCCGACTGCCATTTGGTCTTTGGCACCAGTGCACGTAGTCGTACTATTCCTTGGCCACTCTTAGATGCACGCCCTGCGGCAGAAAAGTCGTTAAATGCTGTGGCACAGCATGGGCAAAATGTTGCCATTATTTTTGGACGTGAAGATCGTGGTTTAACCAATGAAGAGCTGGCTTTGGCGAATTATCACGTGACGATTCCTGTCAATGAAGAATATGGTGTGCTCAATGTTGCTCAAGCCATTCAAGTGATTTGCTATGAAATGCGTATGGCTGCCATCGATATTGTCGGAAAAATTGCCGATCCTGCAGCGACGATGCAAGTGACAGATTCTGAAGCGATGCAATGGGATGAACCTTTGGTCAACCATGAACAAATGCAACAGTTCTATCCACATTTAGAAAAAATGCTGGCAGAAATTGAATTTATGGATCCAAAAAATCCACGATTATTGCCTTTGCGCTTGCGTCGGCTTTTCGGACGTATACAATTAGATCGTATGGAATACCATTTACTTCGCGGTATTTTTAGCCGCGTACAAGCAATGAATAACGGTTCATGGAAAAAATCTACATCAACACAGGACGAGGATCAAACTAATGCTTAAACAGCTCAAAGAAGACATTCAAGCTGTCTTCGCGCGCGATCCTGCTGCTCGAAATACACTTGAAGTCTTAACCACTTATCCAGGAATTCACGCTTTAATTATGCATCGTGTGGCGCATGAATTATGGAACAAAGACTGCAAGGGGTCGGCACGTCTACTCTCGTCATTTAGCCGTTTTGCTACAGGAATTGAAATTCATCCCGGTGCAAAAATTGGTCGTCGCTTTTTTATTGACCATGGCATGGGCGTGGTGATTGGTGAAACTGCTGAAATTGGTGATGATGTCACCTTATATCATGGCGTGACTTTAGGCGGCACAACGTGGAATAAAGGCAAACGTCATCCAACTTTGGAAGATGGCGTAGTAGTCGGTGCAGGCGCGAAAATTCTAGGCCCATTCACCGTACATAAAAATGCCAAAGTTGGCTCTAATGCGGTTGTGACCAAAGAAGTACCTGAAGGCGCAACTGCTGTGGGTAACCCTGCGCGCTTTATTATGAAAAATAAACCTGCCGATGATCAGGAAGCACGTCGTCGTGATTATGCTGCCAGTATTGGTTTCCAACCTTATGCAGCAACGCAGGACCAATCTGACCCAGTATTGGACGGCATGCGAGTATTACTAGATCGCTTGGAACAAAATGAAAAACGTATGAATTTATTATGTCAGCGTCTCTCTTTACTTGACCCAAGCTTTAAAAACCCACAGCAAAATGAACAACCTTATAGTGCAGAAGAATTAAAAATAATTGAAGATGTTAGACGTGAGTGTGAAGCACAAAGTAAATAGGGCTGTTTATTTGATCAATCCTACATACTTAAAAAAACTTCGTATCACTGTGTAACTAAGCCCCCTCAATTGTATTGCATGTTCGGAACAGATTTCTTAGACTGACCGACATGCAATATTTTAATCCGACACAATCACCTCTCACTTTTAAAATAAATTGAACGGAAGAACACCATGACTCTTAAGCCTTTGGCACTCAGTATTCTAGCCGCAACGCTCGTTAGCGCCTGTGTTGCACCACCAAAACAAGAAGTAAAACCACCTATCGTATTTACCGAACCTGAATTAAGTGCACCATTCTATGCCTTAAATCCATTTAATTATGATGCCCCACCACCATTTGAAATTAACCTACAAAAAGCAGCAGCACAGCCTGTGACTAAAATGGTGGTTACTAACCCAAATGATCCAAGCAAAAGCATTACCTTAGATCAAAACAAATTGATTGTACCTACGGTCAATAACAATGCCCGTAGCTTGAAGTTTGCAGTTTTGGCAGGTGAAAACGAAATTGACATCACCGAAATTGATGACTTCTTACAATTGGTCGAAGGCAAAGCACGTCACTATCCACCACGTTTTAGCGAACGTCAGGAACGTCGTGGTTTCGAGGCAAAGCTCAAAGAATTGACTCAACAATTAGACACTTTGGCAGCCAATGAAAATGCCTCTTTTGATATTTTGATGCGTGCATTTAAAGCCAGTGTTATGGCACGTAATCTAGACTTAGGCTCTGTTTACACCACACGCTCACTTAACTATGCGCAGCGTATCTTAAAAATTAATCAGGAAGATGCCGAAGCGAATTTCTGGTTTGGTTTCGGTCTGTCTGAAGGTGGCGGTCATCGTGAAGCCATTCCTTATTTAGACAAAGCCATGAAAGCAGGTGTGCAGGAAGCTTATTTGTCTGCGGCAAACAATTATATTGCCATGGAACAAAAGAAAAATGCAGTACAAACTTTGAAAAACTATAAAATCAAATACCCGCAAGAAGCCGAAGTGGCTGACCGTTTGATTGCTGAAATTGAAAAGCAAGGTCGCTGGAATGTGTGGCAAGTGATCGCACCACGCACTTAATAAAAAATCGATACAAAAATACCTAAAAATAGACCGTTTCGACGGTCTATTTTGCTTTCTACGCAATTGAAAAAGCTTTAAAAAAACGTATGATGGAAAAAAATCTTAAAAATTAAGCCAGACTTTCCATGAATAAAATTGTGATTGCTGCATTGCTCAGTACAACATTGCTGTCTGGTTGTCAGGTGGTCAGTGTTAAAAATCAGGCGTTAAAAGTTAGTATTGCCAATGAACGTGATAGTATTTTATCGCGCAAAAAACTGAGTGAAGCCAGTTTAAATGTCTTGTCGATGACAGGACGTGAAGCCAATATTTGTGCCGAAAAACCTGAAGAATGTGTGAGTGCACTCAAGCAAATCCCACAAATTCAGGATGAACAACTGCTCTCAACCGCCAGTGAATTATATTTAGCGAAAGCGATTGAACTGGAAAATTCATCGTCCTGTAAAATCAGTATTCTGAACAGTAAAAGATCGGAAGAACAACAAAAAATTCATCAGGCCAATTATGAACAATGTTTAGATCAGCAATTGCACATGCTCGATCAAAGTATTCGTTATAGTTACGCCTACATGTTTAAAACCAAACGTGCGCCGCAAGACCGTCTTTTTGATAACAGACAAGTCCAAATTCGGGATTTTTATAATCAGGCGATTGCCAAATTGGTCAGCAGCTATGCGCTGCGCTATAAACACGATGAATTGCAACAACAAATTCGTGTTGGCAACAGCATTTATGACATTGATTTTGATTACTACCCACAGTTGAAACAGCAGAAAATTCAGCAGTTGATGTCAACCTATAACCTGAACTTTTCGGGTTTGCGCTCGGTCACGCGCCGTGATGGTTTTGGGTCTGAATTTCTAGTGGTACTACCTGAAAATCCAAACGATGATCTGAGCAAAAGCAAATATATTATTGATCCGCTAAAATATGATTATCCTGCAGGAAAAAATCCAAATATTCACCAAGCTCGCTATTTAGCCGCGACAATCACTGCAGAACCACATAGCGCCAATTCCATTGAAGATATTTTGAATCGGCCGCATTTTAAGCTCAAGGCTTATGATCCGTATAAATATGAATCTGCCCAAATTGCACAAAAGAACTACCCGCTTGCAGCTAACTTTTCTGCACCTTATGGCTTGTGGTTAGCGCAAAATAATTTAGGTAAATCGGCTTATTTATCCTTAATTGATCGTGAAGAACGACTCAGTATGCCGCATTTGTACTTACTTGAGCCTTATAATCCGAATAAAAAAGTCATTGTACTCATTCATGGTTTGGCCAGTAGCCCCGAAGCGTGGATTCGCTTAACCAACGATATAATGGGCGATCCTGTATTGCGGGAAAACTTTCAAGTCTGGCAAGTGTTTTACTCGACCAATATGCCAATTTTAGAAAGCCGTTTCCAAATTTATGCCTTGCTTCAACAAGGCTTTAAACAGGTCAGTCCTTCTGCTGCAGCCAAAAAAGATGCTGTAGTAATTGGACACAGCATGGGTGGTATTTTGGCACGTTTGTTGGTCAGCGATACTGATTTAACTCAACCTGCCATGCAAATGCTTAAAAACCGACGTCTGGAACGCTTTAAATCTGATCCTTTGTTGCAAGCACGTTTGCGCCTTAAACCCATCACCAATTTTAACCGTGCAATATTCTTGGCTGCACCGCATAAAGGTACAGAGTTTGCAGACCGCTGGTTCACCCTTGCAGCACGTAAAGTCATTCGCTTACCGACTGCATTTTTAAGCGCGTTTGCGGATACCTTGCAGCAACATGAAGTCGATTTAAAAAATCTAACCAAAGAAATTGGGCATGGCGTCATTCAAAATGGACCGAGTGATTTAAGTAAAAATTCCAAATTTACGGAATTAACTGAAGATATTTTGCCTGTCAAAGGATTTAAATATCACAGTATTATTGGCAATAATACCGACAGCACTGAGCATCTGTTAATGAATGACGATGTGGTGCATTACAACAGTGCCCACTTAGATGGCGCTGTTTCAGAAAAAATTATTAAAGGCGGACATTCCATTCAGGAAACGCCAGAAGCTGTATTGGAACTGCGACGTATTCTTAGATTACATTTGCAAGATTTAGGCTTGTATAAACCGTAATCCGTCACGGCAAATAAAAAACCGAAGTCTAAGTGGCTTCGGTTTTTTATCTATCATGCTATTTTTTAGCAGCATTATAGCGGTGCTTGTCCCCAATAGGCTTTGGTCAATAAAGCCTCTAATTCGGCATAGTCATATTCACGTGGATTATAATATGGACTATCACAGATAATACGTGCCACTTGGGCAGGTGCTGTTTCGGGTAATCCTAAATCTTTAAGTGCCATTGGAATATTCAATTTTTGGTTAAGCTGATAAATCGCCAAGCCTAACTGTTCCCGATCTGACACATTTAAAGCCGCTGCCAGTTGATTCATTGCAGCAATATCTGCATGTCGGTTGTAATGCACTGAATACGCCAACACAATGGCGTGGGTTTGCGCATGTGGTAACTGATAGCGTCCGCCCAAGCTATGGCAAATTTTATGATGAATTGCCATACCCACCGAACCCAAACACACACCTGCCAACCATGCGCCATATAAAGCATGTTCACGTGCCTGCATATTATGAGGCGCTTGCACAATTTCAGGTAAAGCCTGTGCCAGTTGAGTAATCGCCTCTAGCGCCATTAAACTTACAATGGGATTTTTATCCTGTGCATATAATGCCGCAACTGCATGTGCCATCGCATTCATACCCGAACATACCGAAATTTCAGTGGGTAAGTTGAGTGTCAATTCAGGATCATAAATCACTACTTTAGGCAAAACTTGAGCTGCTTTGCCTGTGGTTTTCAGCTGGTTTTCGGTGATGCCATACACCGCAGTCATTTCACTACCTGCATAAGTGGTCGGAATTGCAATAATCGGTAAATGGGTTTCTAAAGCAATTGCTTTGGCTAAACCAATCGCAGAGCACCGCCGAGTGCCAAACAGCAATCGACCTTTAAACGCTGCACATCTTGAATGGCTTGATCGGCAACTTCTTTTGGCACATGCATCACCGCATGAGGATAGACCGCTACAGCCATGTCTTGGATTAGTGCCAATAAACGCTCGCCTGCGGCTTTTTGCCCTGCAGTGGCAATAGTTAAAATACGCCTATAGGTATAAGATCGTAAAATCTCTTGAATTTTTTGCAGATGACCTACGCCAAAATGAACATTGATTGGCAATACCTGATAATGGAATGCTTACATGTTATTAAACTTAAATATTGTCTTTAGATTTTAATAGCATTTAACTATGACTAGGCTGCTGAACAGCCCAATTCTGCAACGCTGCTTTGCAAATATTCAAATAAAACTCAAAACCAACTGTTTTGCTGTAAACACAAAAACCCATGATCGCATGGGCTTTTGGATCATTAAAATTAAATGCGATGAATCATCTATCAATTTTAATGTAAAGAAAACTTATACTTTTGTGCTTAGTCTATTTCTTTTAGGCACACTGCAGACAAAATTGGAATACCAAAACATGGAAGCAACAATAAAATCCAGTATTCCACGACGGTAGCTTCACCACTGATCATATTGATGAATAATCCACCAATGATTAATACCGCTGCAATTAAACCCAGAAAAATTCCAAAAAATCTTGCAGGCATTTGACGTCCCCTGAACAATCGAACAAAAGTGTTAGATCTAGTATATACCTTATAGTTGAATAAGATATGACTTTTTGATCAATTGATGACTTAAATTTTATTAGGATTTAAACACCTGATTTAAAATGTTTTTATAGAAAATCACAACGATATTCGATCAGACACATTTCCTAACAATAATAAAATCTTATTAAATATATAATATTATATTATATAAACTCAAAATAAATGAGTGTGGATGAATGAAAACACCAGATCAACTAATCACTGAAGCCAAAAGTGAAATTACAGAAATTAGCGTGCAAGAATTGCATGAAAAATATTTGCAACATCCCGATATTATTTTGATTGATGTACGAGAACCTGAAGAACATCAGGCTTGTGCAATAGACCGTGCAGTGAATTTTCCACGCGGCATGTTAGAAATGAAAATTGCACAACACCCTGTAGTAAACCACTATTGCGATGTTGAACGTGCTCTTACCAATCTGGCTGAACGAGATATTTACTTACTTTGTGGTACTGGTGCGCGTTCTGCACTTGCCACTCAAGCCTTACAAAGAATGGGTTTCGAGAAAGTCTATTCAATGCAAGGTGGTATGCAAGCTTGGCTGGAAGCAGGTTTTCCGACAGTTTCTTTTACAAGATGATACTAGGGTCTGTTGAATGCTTAAATAACGCTCAATATTAAGGTTAAATATTAATTAAAACTTCGTGTAATACTTCAATATTTATCATTGGCATTTTTGTTATAGTATTACATGAATAAATTGAATAAAAGATTGATACAGTGTTTATGATGTTGGGCAGATTGCTAGGATTATTTGCAATCTTGTTACAAGTCGCTGTGTTCCTACAGCCTTTATTGCCAGAGAAACAACATTTTTCCTCTGTCTGTGAAACTATTGCCCAAGCATTATTTTTAGAACGCACCGCACCCCATTCTTCGTATTCATCTACACACCATGAAACTGCGACTCATGTTGCATTGGAACTTGAAAGTTCACACGAACATGCATCACCTGAAGATGCGGCGCATACAGATCATGAATGTGAATACTGTCTAGTTTATAGTTTTGCACTACCATTATTTGAAAACAAACTCAGACCAATTTTAGTCCGAACGCAAATTCGGATTTTGTCTTTTAAAACATCGTTTACACCAACACTATTTCAAACTGAGCCGCTTTTTATTCTACCACAAGGTCGTGCTCCGCCTCGTTTTGACTCTTGAATTTTCTTATCATTTCTTACAGTGTTGCCATCTTTGCTTCACTCTAAAGTGTAAATTTTGCAGTATCAAATTTATGCAGCTGTAGGACAATACTTATTTTAATAACTCATTGACTTGTTTATTCGACCCTAAGGAGGAGATAACTATGCATCTGCTTCAACACAGTCATAATCATGTGAATCATACTGTAGAGCAAACGGCTTGTTTGGATTTAGCACAACAGATCATTAAAGTTCGGCAAAAAATGAATATTTCACAAACTGAACTTGCGGCAAAATTGTGTATCTCTGCCCGAACTTTAGAAAGTTGGGAACGTGGTGTCCGTCAACCGTCGAGTTCTGCTCAAGCATTGATTCGATTATTTATTAAATCGCCACAATTTGTGTTAGAAAACTTGGCATAAAGCACTTTATAATTATGAATTAAAGCAATGTAAATCAATAAAGAAGCTCCCAAGGGAGCTTCTTTGGTCAAAAGAGTTGAAGCATCATTTTGATATACATATAGAATGAATACCCTTGCTGTTTCATAGCTCTATATTCAAAAATAGAATAAAGATATGAATTTATATTCAAATACAAGAATACAACTTTTCAATATACTGACGCATATATTGTTTTTACTCGATCTATATTCTCATGAAATATCTATCTTCTTTTATCTCAATTGCTGTTATCGCACCTTTGTTTTCAACATCTGCTTTTGCAACAACAGGATATTTCATGCATGCATATAGTGTAAAATCTCAAGGAAATGCAGGCACAGCCATTGCTAATTTTCAGGACAGTTTGACTATTGCAAGCAACCCGCGGGTTTGAGCTGGTTAGGTAAGCGTGTTGATGCTGGTTTAACTATTTTCTCTCCAGATCGTGAGTCTGAAATTACAGGAAATGGTTATGGAGCAAATGGTCAGTATGATGGCAATAGCCGTAAATACTTTGTAATTCCAGATGTAGGTTATGTTCACCCAGTGAATGAACAAGTCACTGCGGGTATTGCGGTTTATGGCAATGGTGGCATGAATACCAATTATAAAAATAATCCTTATGCAGTTTATGATAATACAGGAAGCGCAGGTATTTCATTAACCCAAGCCTTTATTTCACCTGCTTTATCTTGGAAATATGCAGAAAATCAATCTATAGCCTTGGCTGCAAATATTTTATATCAACGTTTTAGTGCACAAGGTTTTGCTGGTGATGTCTTTGGTGGTGCTTCGTCAAACGGTGCGGCAATTAGCGATCGTGGCAATGACGATTCATACGGCGTAGGTGCACGTATTGGCTGGTCGGCAAAACCAAATGATAAACTGACCCTTGGTGCAAGCTATTCATCTAAAATTAATGCCAGCCGCTTTAAGAAATATGAAGGTTTATTTGCCAAACAAGGTGATTTTGACGTACCTGAAAGCTATGGTGTAGGTTTAAATTATCAACTTACCCCTGCTTTATCAGTCGCGACAGATTACTTACGCATTAATTATTCAGATGTAGATTCTGTTGGCAATAAACTGGATCAATTATTCGCAAACAATAAATTTGGCACAACACAAGGTCCTGGTTTTGGATGGGATGACATCAATGTCTATAAAATTTCAGCGACTTATCAAGCCTCAGAAAAACTGACTTTACGTGCGGGTTATAGCTATAACGATCAGCCTGTTAAAAATGATCAAACCTTCCTAAATATTTTGGCACCAGGTGTGGTACAAGAGCATTTAAGTGTTGGTGCAACTTGGCGACTCGATGATCAACAAAATGTAAGTGTGGCTTATACACACGCACTCAAAGAAACAGTGCAAGGTAACAACTCTATCCCCGCTGATTTTGGTGGTGGCGAAGCCAATTTAAGCATGAGCCAAAATATTTTGGGCGTGTCATATAGTTTGAATTTTTAAATTCTACATAGCTTGAGTTTGAATAATAGCTTGCCATGATCTGAAAAGATGATGGCTTTTTTTACTTTGATTGTGATGAAGTTTTTCCAAAGTACGGCTTTAGCTAGAAATAAGACCATGCAAAGCATAATGTTACAACATGCACTACTTTCTAAATGAATCCATAGAAAACAATCAAATTTCGATGCTTTTTATAACGATGAATTACACGAAAAACTCAGTAAAATTCAGCCAAATGACACAATAATTTTCACTTTTAACTTCGCAAATCATACATTTTCAACAGCTAAGCTCTTTGAGCTATGCGATATCATTTTTGAAACTGTCGGTTTAGATTTTATGGGCGATATTTTTTATGGCTGTGTGCTCACTAACACACCAGATCAATTGAATATTATCCATTTAAAAGCTTAAACCGCTCGATGTTCGACTCGTTAGAGAGCGAGCAACAATGACATGCAGGTTCACTAATTTGACTAAGATGGCGTAAAATAAGCTAGTCACATACTTACACTTAAATTACGCTTCAAATTAAAGGACTTCAACTGCATGAACATGACAGAAATCATGGCTGATCTATCTTCACACACTCCAATGATGCAGAAATACCTTAACATTGATTTATAATGTTTTTTTAATAAGTTTTATTAAAACCTACACAACAACCTACACTTTATCTCGATCATTCAAATACAGTACTACATCGTTTTTTATGGCCCTAGTTGGGTAAAGTTTGATTTATTAAAAACAGGAAATGGGAAATTTCTGAAGAGCGCATGAAAAATTGCTTATCTCACTGTGTAGAATTAACTGACATGATTATTGAAGAAATACATACTTTGCGTTTAACCCATAATTAGAACTTACTCTTTCCACATCGGCTAAATAACAACAAAACCATACTGCCAGACTACTCAAAAATAGTTTTCGTAATTGTTAAATACTGCGCAAGTGCTTGTGCACTATAAAGATAACGATCTGGTGCACTAGCATTTTTGAAGGTTGTTAATTGGTTAAATTCATAGCTGTTTGTTTGATCATCATAAGTTAAACCCAGAGTACCTCTAAAATTCTCTGACCATACTCGAAAACAAAAATATTGTCTTTTTTTGATTTTTTCATGATACGTTAAAATACAGTGTTGCATTTCGTTTGCCTCATTCCTTAGCTTTTCGGGATTGCAAATCAATTCAAAATGCACGTCATTGAATTCAATTTGCTTCGGCTCATAGCTAAAATAGTCATCCTTCATTTCTATCCATAAGCTTTGGCTATGCCAATCTTGGCTTTTTCTTAATGCGCTTTTTAAAGTTATATTTGGATGAAATTCTTCTAAATTAAGCGCAGTCGTATATTGGCAATTTTCAATTTTATGACCAAATATAAAATCAGTCAGTTCAATATAAGTATTCCAATCTGCATTCATCTTCTGCTGAAATTCCAGCAGAAGCTTTAAAGACTTAATATATTGATTGATGAATGCAATATTAAAATTATAATACTCTAGATCAGGAATGTTTAAGATAGCTGAATAAATATCATCAAAATAAAATTCATCAACATCCAAAGCCAAGTTTAGTGCGAGAACACTACAAAATGTGTTTGGGTAATCTTGAATAAAAATTAGATCCAATATCTTCCTAAATTTACACGATGGAAGACTAAATAGTTTTTTTATTAAAGCATTTTTAGGAAATAGTAGAGTCCCATTAAGCTCTATTTTTTTCAATTTTTCATAACTAAAGTAATCAGACTGATCGATACCTGTTAAATCCTGCCAATATAAAAACCACAGTAAACGATTCTTGTTCTCCAACTCCCAACGAAGTAAATCCTGAATAAAAGGCGAAAAATTTTCATAAAATGTAAAATATTGCGTTGGACTAAATTTTTCATATCTTAAAAAATACCAACGGAGTAAATCCTTTTGCACAGCAGATTGATGTAATCTCGTCTTAATGAATCTTATATTTTCTTGAATGTAAGTTAAGCACTCATGCTTTTTGTTTTCTTCGACTTGAATAATGATTTCATGCTCACGTAAAGGGATACGTGATTCTACAAACAAAAACTTATACGATAATTCACTCAGTTTCTTTGTATAAATTTCATTCATTAAGGGATAATTGCACACCACAGATTGCACAATAAAATTAAAGAATATTTTTTCTAATTGGCTAATATGTGTTTTTTCTTCTAAAAGTTCACATAAAAAATTCTCAATTTCCCCTGCTCGTTGTTTTGAATGCTCTCCACTCAAATGCAGTTCCCATAGCGAGCTCTCTTGAGCATTCTTAACAACCAAATCAAAGATCGGAGGCACTGAAATGACACATGAATCACTATCAACCTGCATCAAAATTTGCATATTTTTCAAAGTATCCGAGATCTCATTAAAAAATTTAACCCAATGATTCTCCAATATTTTATACATGCAAAAATCTCAATGATTCTATATTGTTAATAGACCTTGCGAAAGTATCGTTTTACCTAATTTTTGAATTGGCTAAAACCTTATAAAATGTAGCTTTGGGCTGTTTAAATTTTGACTAACGCAAGAAGTCTAATTATTCATACATGCATATTCTTATATAAATCTACCACTCATTCTCATTCCCCAAATACCACTTATTCCTGTTCCTAGTAGACCACTAGGAGAAGCCTGTAGACACATCGCCAAAATCTATACAAGCAGTAAAGACTTTCCTTTTCAGCTAGTCGAAAATTAATCCAAAAAAAGCCCACACAATCGAGGGCTTTTTTACATCAGATGATATTTTTAGCGACCAAAGATCAAACTAAATAAGTACCCAACCCCTTCACCTTTCATACCATTAGCAATATGAAAAGCAATAGCTAAACAGATGATGACCGTTCCATAGAAAAACAGGTACGGTGCTAAAACACCTTTGAAATTCTTTTCCATTTGATCATGTAATGTGTATTTGATCGGAGCGGAACTTTGATCACGACTATTATCACTTGGAGTATCACGATCATCTGACTGAATAAGATTGCGCTCTCTAGGAGCAACACCCTGATCCCAAGAATATTCTTTAAGTTTTAACTTGTTTACTAGGTATAAAATATCATCACTAGCAAGACTAATCCCCTTGGTATGGAGTCTAGACAAAGTATCCACTGAATTGGCAATATCGGTAACATAAAACCACTTTCTTACCGAATGAGACAAATCCATTTGCGTACTAGATAACTCATTCAGGATGATGCAACCACTAATAAAACCTAAGTTTTGGTCGGTAAACAATTCAGCACTTTTGAACCACTCTAAAACAGCAAATCTGTTCTTCCGAATCTGAACAAATGGATTAATCTGAGAGCCACCCTGAACCTCAAGCTCACCATTAATCTGCCATTCCCCATTTTCCGACCCAACCAGATTGCCGGAATAGTTTTTTAGGTCAATAACAATGATTGCTTCCTTGGTGAAAGCAATAACATCAATTTCCTGACCTGACCACATTGTGTTATAGAACAAATAAATCCAATCTTCACTATTACCCCAATGAAGCTTCAATTGGGTTAATAAGTCTTCAAACATTTTTTGTTCATTTTTCAGGTGGCTAACATCACCATAATACGCATGAATAGTCATTATTAATCCTCATCCGTATAAAACAAAACTTCACCGCATTTAGCACAAGAGTTGCGAATTTTGTAAGTATTGTTTTTTAAGGCATATCTGCGAATTGATGTACTTTCACAAAAACAGCATTTCACGATATTTGTAGTCACAACACATTGAGGGTATTCAGTCTTATACCATTCAAGTGTTTGGGTGTTACGAACAAAGCGCTGTCTCTGCCACCCAATTTGCCCAATTGTTCCGTGGTAATGGAAATACAATCCTGCTAGAGAGAAACCACCACCCCAAACCAAAAAGAACAAACCAGAATTGCCACCCATCAACACGTAGTTATAAATTAACGCCGTGAAACCCACCGTCATAAAAAGACCAGTGAATATACTTGAAAAAATCACCTTCTCATTCCACCTAAAGTTTAAAAAATACTGCTTTCAATTAATTTCTAATAACAAATCCAAAATAATCACATCAACCCAATGCTGCTAATTTTCGAGCAATACATTGGTTGATTACAAGTCAAGTTCCGAAAAATTATGGTTTGAGCAATTTCATGATCCAACTATTGCTGATGCTGTAATGGATCGAATTTTACATAGGTCCTACGAATTAGAGATTAAAGGAAAATCATACAGAGAAAAAATTTACGCTGACAAAGGCAATAACTAGATTTTTTTATTAAAGTGGCCTACTAGGAATAAGAATGACTGGTAGGCCGTATATAGGAATGAGTGGCTGATTAATCCAGTAATTTGCATTCATACATATCCGAATAATAGTTTGGATCATCATGGTGTGAGTTTTTTAGAGCCATTTCTAATGGTAAATACATAAACTTCACATTAGCATTTTTCATACTTCCATCTTGGTTTTCTAAATGATTAACTAGCTTTTTGTAAACAGGATCATTTTCATCAAAAACTACATCCAGATATAAATGTCCTACATACGGTTGTATTAATAAACCATCGACTGCAACACCAAAGCAAGGTTGAAATTCAATATTATTTTCAGTTAACCAATGGATCAACTCGTTACGTTCAGGGAGGTTCTGATATTTTTCACTAAAATCAAATACATCATCTATAAAAACAACAAATAATACGTCTCGATTTTTTTCTCTAGCAATGGCATCTATATGGTTTAGAATCCTTGGCATTATTTTTTCCTTTTTTGTATAGTTAATAATTCATTTAATTATACAGAAAATTTAGAATAAGAATTAAACCCATAAGCTATAAAAATTCATGTGCTTATGGGTAAACCTAGATACTTAATCAAGGTTAACTACTGGATAAAAAGGCTTACCCCATGTTTTATCATCGTGGTTATTCAACATCACCAATAGCATTTCTGGAATAAGTGTAGATAAAATATTACATGCATCCTTTAATTGGCTTCGGTTAACAGTACTATTAAAAGTTGCACCGCCATGAATAATTTGATTACGCAAGGTATAAAGATGATTAAAAGTTGCTGCTAATATTTCTGTCGTATCCTTTTGGCTTAAAGCCTGTAATGCTTTTTTCTTGTTACGTTCAAAACCTTCCTTCCACTCTGCTTCACTAATCAAATCGTTGTGATAGTCCCAAAAAGGCTGAAAAGTAAATTGATTATTAAGCAATACTCGAATACTGCCAGAAAATGTATCCCATACAGCACTATAAATTTTTTGTTCTTTGTCTAAGTAGCAAATACGATATATAAACTGTACAAATAATCCTTTATCCACACTTCGTATTCCAGCACCTAAGTCTTTAGCATAGGCCGCGTTAAAACTAATCCATAAAAAGATGAATTGGGAATCTATATCCTCATCCTGTTTTGCTTGTTCAGCACGCTGCAACCAACTTAATGAGCGATGTATTCTTAAACGAAAATCCTCATTAAATTGTTCACGGTTTTGTTTAAATAATTGTTGTAAATTTAAAGTCATACTACATCTCAAAAAAATTATACTTTGTTTGATTAACTCAAATCGCTATATTTATGAAGCAAACTGTAAAACTGTACTAGCTCCATCTGATCGAATCTTGTACCCAAACCCTTTTTTATCTCAAAGCTCTAAATACTCTTTTAAGCCTTTTTCTACCTCGTCTTGCAAGCCTTCAGGATTTACAATTTTGAGATGAGGAATCCAATACCGAACCAAAGGTAAAATTTGAGTAATATGTGTAATTCGACTTGAAAGCAATAAACTCCCATCGTCCAATTCTTTAACAATTTGTTGTTCTGGTAAAAGTTGTCTTTGTTTGAAGTGTAACGCCACATCTGCATGAACAGTTAAAATCACTTCACTTTTTTCTTGACCAAACCAAATGCTCTCTTCATCTTCTAGTTGAGCTAAAATTACAGGATCTGGTTTATAAGTTGATAATTCATGTGCATGAGCAGACATCTCTATTCGACTTAATCTGTAAGCTCTTAATTCACCCTTTCTTACCGCTGCCAAATACCAACTGCCATGATGGTGCAACAACTTGTATGGTTCAACAACACGCGACTCTCCTTTATAAAGAAAAGCTGTCTGCTGCTGCTTTAAAATTGCACTGCTAAAAATACGAAATAGCTCTTTAAATTGCGAGGCATCTTCAACAGAATAACCCTTACCACCATATACGCGGCTATCCAATAACTCACGTACAAATGAAACATCGAGCTTTGGATATAAATGACGTATGCCTGAAATCTGTGAAAATGTTTGAATATCTTTAAAAGTTAGCTGCCCCAAATATTTAGGGTCTAAAAAGTAATATTTCCCTTCTTTTTGCAATGGAATATTGCAAGATTCAAAGCGGATAAAATCACGTCGAATAGTACGTGGATGTGTATCAAATTCTTTAGCAAGCTCTGCTGCTTCCAATCTATAACCTGAGTTCAAACGGGTCAGGATATCAACTAAACGGTTTGCTAATGTTTCATGTTTACTTGTTCGCGTAATATCCTGCATCTTAAAACCCACACACCCTCTTATCTTCTTAATTATGTTAACCAGCAGGACAGGTTATGTCTCTTTTACTGGAATAGTACATTTTCATTTAACAATAAATATAGTACCTAATGTTACAATTTACCACATGATTTTTTTTAATTTTTTCTAAAAGCTTTACGCTTTTTTTACAAAAATGTCATGACTCATTCACATCTCGATGGGAGGAGTCTGGAAGCGATTGAAGCAACTTCAAGATGAGGCTGTCTCATGTCTAGGATACTGGGAGCAGTCCACACATTACTTAAAGCTAGTTAACCCTGCACAATCTTATTGTAGAGAGCTAATTAACTTAATGTCAGGCTTATAGAGTTTAATTACGATCAAGAACGACAAATAATGTCGCACAATCATTATTGATTTACTACAGAATACTTATAATTCCCTTCAAAATAAGTACAGGATGCTTTTGGCTGAAACAGTGAATGGCTTATACAAAACAGAGGTGATTGAGTATTTAAAAGCAGATTGGAAAGGTTTAGCAGATGTACAACTTGCGGCACTAAACTGGGTAAATTGGTTCAATAAAAAGCGTGTACACAGTGCACTGGGTTATGTATCGCCTTTTGAGTTTGAAGCAATGTACTATGATAAGATTAACCCATTAGGTCAGGTGGCCTAACTTAAATAAAAAAGTCTCCGACAAACCCGGTACGGTTCAGTGATTACAACCTCATGAATTTTCACATATAAAATCTAAGGTTGCTATAATTCAGTATCTATTATATTTTCTGCTTCACCCTTATGAAACTCATTGATAACATTAATAATATATTAGGCTCAGATATTGGAGAAAATCTCAGTAGTAAGTCTAGATTAAAAATTGCTGCTTCCTATTTCTCAATCTATGCTTATGCTGCTTTAAAAAAAGAACTAGAAAAAATCGAAGAGCTACAATTTGTCTTTACGTCACCTACTTTTGTTGCTGATAACGTCACAGATAAACTAAAAAAAGAAAAACGTGAGTTCATCATTCCTAAGCAAGATCGTGAAAGCAGCCTGTATGGGACTGAATTTGAGATTCACTTAAAAAATCAGTTGTCACAAAAGGCAATTGCGAAAGAATGTGCAGACTGGATTAGACGCAAAGCTATATTTAAGTCAAATAACAGTAATGCACCGATGCAGGAATTCATCAGTATTCAAAAACCTGAGCATTCGCTCACTTATATGCCCATTCAAGGATTTACGCCTATGGGACTTGGCTTTGAAAAAGGAAATGCTATTTCCAATATGGTGAACTGCTTTGATGAGCAACCAATGGTGCAAACCTATATTCAGCTCTTCAATCAAATATGGAATGACCCTTCAAAAGTTGAAGATGTCACCAGCGAAATCATCCGACATATTGAGTCTGTATATCAGGAAAATCCTCCTGAGCGTATTTATTTCTTGATGCTTTATAATATCTTCAAAGATTTCTTAGAAGATATTAATGCCGATGTCATGCCGAATGATTTAACAGGTTATCAAGACACTTTAGTTTGGAATAAACTGTTTAATTTCCAAAAAGATGCAGCCGTTGGCATTATTAATAAACTAGAGACCTATAATGGCTGTATCTTGGCTGATAGTGTGGGTTTGGGTAAAACCTTTACTGCACTGGCAGTGATCAAATATTACGAGTTACGAAACAAAAGTGTTCTTGTTTTATGCCCTAAAAAACTAGGTGCAAACTGGACGAACTACAACGCTAATTTAGTCACGAATATCTTTGCCAAAGACCGTTTTAGCTATGACGTACTTTATCACACAGACCTTTCGCGCAAAGGTGGTGAAACTCTAGGGATAGATTTAGCCAAAATCAATTGGGGCAACTACGATTTGGTGGTGATTGATGAATCACACAACTTCCGTAACCGTGGTGCATTTAAAGATCGTGAAACACGTTATGACCGCTTAATGAATCAAGTGATTCGTAAAGGGGTAAAAACCAAAGTGCTGATGTTGTCGGCAACACCAGTCAATAACCACTTTACCGACCTCAAGAACCAATTGGCACTCGCTTACGAAGGCAATGCAGCCTTATTAGAAAATAAGCTTGATACAGAGCGTGATTTAGAAACCATCTTCCGTAGAGCGCAAGCCAGTTTTAATGCGTGGGCAAAACTCGAACCACATCAAAGAACAACACAAGCAATTCTGAATCTTTTAGATTTTGACTTCTTTAAGCTTCTAGATAGCGTGACGATTGCCCGTTCAAGAAAGCATATTCAAACTTTCTACGACACCAAAGATATTGGACAGTTCCCTCAACGCCTCAAACCGATTTCATTCCGTTGCGCTTTATCTACGGATCAGAATAGTGTGTCTCTGAACCAGATTTATGCGGATCTGTCCTTAATCAAGATGTCTGTCTATGCACCAGTGAGTTATATCTTTCCAAGTGCTTTAAGAAAGTATGAAGAGATTTTTGATACGCGGGTAGAAGGCAAAGGTAAATTACGACAGGTAGATCGTGAAAAAAGTTTACAGGCTTTGATGACGGTCAATTTGTTGAAACGCTTAGAAAGCTCTGTTCATGCTTTCAGATTGACCTTGAATGTCTTAAAGCAAAACATTGAGAATGTGTTATCTAAAATTGCTGATTTTGAAGCTCGACAAGCTGATGATGAAGTGAGTATTTCACCAGACATTGGCTACGATGAAGACGAGAATGGTGAGTTACTGAATACCGAAGATCTTATTGGTAATAAGCTGAAAATTCATTTAGGTGATATGGATCTATTGACGTGGAAAGTAGATCTAGAGGGTGACTATCACATTATTCTTGATTTACTGCGCTCGATTCAGCCGATTAACGCGGACAAGGATGCCAAATTACAGCATCTTAAAGCACACGTAATTGAGAAGATTCAAAGTCCAATTAACGCCAATAACCGTAAAGTCATCATATTTACTGCCTTTGCGGATACAGCGAATTATATCTATGAGCATCTTGCTCCAATCTTGCTAGAAACTTATGGTTTGCACAGTGCCAAAGTGATTGGCAGTGACAATACCTCAACGATCAAGACCCGTGTAGGCAGTCGTCAAGGTTATGACATGCAAGGTCTGTTGACCCTCTTCTCGCCACAATCCAAGCAAAAAGCAGACATCTTCCCTGAAGAACAGAGAGAGATTGATGTACTGATTGCAACAGACTGTATTTCAGAAGGTCAAAACTTACAGGATTGTGATTATTTGATTAACTTCGATATTCACTGGAACCCTGTACGCATTATTCAGCGATTTGGTCGTGTGGATCGTATTGGTTCATCCAACAATGTAATTCAGCTTGTGAATTACTGGCCTGATATTAGTCTTGATGAATATATTAACTTGCGTGAACGAGTTGAAAATCGCATGGTGATTGTCGATATGACCAGTACAGGCGATGACAACGTTCTCAGCGCGCAAGCGAATGACATTGCCTATCGTCGTGAACAATTACAGAAATTACAAACTGAAGTCCTAGATTTGGAAGATGCCAATACAGGTGTCTCTATTACTGACTTGGGTTTGAATGACTTCCGTATGGATTTGCTTGGTTATATGGAAGAACATCCTGAATTAGAGCGATTACCAAACGGATTGCATACGGTCGTTCCTGCACAGCCAGAAATGGGCTTGAATGCAGGGGTCATTTTCACACTAAGAGCACGATATCCTGAGTTGCCGAACAGCCAAAGCAATCGCTTATACCCATATTACTTGGTTTATATTAACCAAGATGGTGAGGTTGTTTACGACTATACACAAGCCAAATATTTACTTGATGTGGCTCGTAAAGCATGTCGAGGAAAGGATCAGCCTATTCCTGAAGCATTTGAAAAATTTAATCAGAAAACCAATGATGGACGGGATATGAGTCAATATTCAGAGCTATTGGATATAGTGATTCATACCATTCAGGATGTGAAGGCTGAAAAGGATATTGATAGCCTGTTCTCTGGTTTAGCCACTTCTGCGTTAGTCGATGTCGTTTCAGGGTTGAATGACTTTGAGTTGATTAGTTTTATTGTGATTGAAGAACCTTGATCATGAAGTTATATAAATTTCCACCACAGGCAAAAGTGGATCGGTTAATTCCAAAAAATAAGTTTTATGAGCAAGGCAAAGCCAATAGCAAGATCGAACAGCTATTTGTTGATCAAGTAGAAAATATACGGTGGGCTTACAAGTTGGCTTCATCTACAATTCACCTCCAAGATCAGGAAGATTTGAAGGAAATTCAAATCTTTCGAGTGAAAAGTCGTGTCGAAGATTTGGATGTATCGATTCTCTCTTTCATTGATAAGCTGATCCTCACTCCTATTATTTTTGAAGTGATTTATCAAGACAAAGTGAAAGTGATTGCCACTTATAAACGTTTAAACCAAGCCGATAAAACCAAGGCTGTAATTGGTCAGTATTATGCTTCTGATTGGTTAGATGGGGATAATCGTACTGAGTTACCGATTTACTTAAAACTGGCTGACCTGTATGAACACTTTATCTCACAGTTACTGCCAATTAGCTCGAATGAAGATCAAGAAAATGATGGTGAATCACTTTCGATTGAAGATAAGTTGCTGAGAGCTCAACAACTTGAAGGGTTGCAAAAGCAGCTTGCTAAGCTGAGATCCAAGCTAAAAAGTGAAAAACAGTTCAATCGTAAGGTTGAATTGAATAAGCAGATTCAGGCAATTGAATCTGATCTCAATAAATTAATGAATTAAATCTAAGGGTATATTGATGGACAAGTTAAAAATGCATTCCCCAAACCTAGTGGAGAGCAACATAGAAAAGATTGCTGCCTTATTTCCCAATTGTGTCACAGAAGCACAAGGGGAAAATGGTGAGCTGAAAAAAGCCATTGATTTTGATTTGCTCAAACAAGAGCTTTCTCAAGTTTTAGTTGAGGGTGAACAAGAGCGTTATCGTTTGGATTGGGTGGGGAAAAAACAATCTATTCTTACTGCTAATGCTCCGATTGCTAAAACTTTGCGTCCATGCCGTGAAGAAAGTGTAAATTTTGACACCACAGAAAACCTTTTTATTGAAGGCGATAATCTTGAAGCATTAAAACTCCTGCAAGAGAATTACTTAGGCAAGGTCAAAATGATTTATATTGACCCGCCATACAACACAGGCAACGACTTTATTTATGACGATGACTTTGCTGAAAGTACAGACGCTTTTTTTGAAAAATCACACCAAATAGATGAAGATGGTAATCGTTTAATTGCAAACACTGAAAGTAACGGTCGCTTTCATTCTGATTGGCTAAGTATGGTATATAGTCGATTAAAGTTAGCTAGAAACTTACTTTCTGATGATGGCTCAATTTTGATTAGTATTGATGATAATGAGCAAGAAAATTTAAAAAAAATTTGTGATGAAGTTTTTGGCTCAAAGAATTTTATTAATCAATTTGTTTGGAAGAAAAACAGTAGTGGAAAAACCGTAAGTAAGCAATTTCCTACTAATATTGAATATGTATTAATGTATTCAAAAAATTTTTTAGCACACAAATTTAATGTTGTTTATAAACCATTATCTGAAGCAACCTTAAAAATGTATAACAAAGATGATAATGATGGGAGAGGAAAGTATCGTTTATATCCTCTACAGAAAACAGGAGGAGCTGGCCCAGAAACAACTTATGATTATGTGGATAATAATGGAAAAGTTTGGCCTTGTCCTGCAAAAGGTTGGAGGATGAATAAAGAAAAATTGAAAAAATTAGAAAATGATGGACGTTTAGAGTTTGGAAATTCCACTTTATCAGAAAAGGCTTATTGGAATGAGCGAGATAGTGAGGGGAAAGTAGCAGATACTTTGTGGGATGATATTGATGAAGGAAATGTAGGAACGGCAGAAGTTTCTAAATTATTTGGCTTTGTGGCCTTTAATCATCCTAAACCAACAGGCTTATTGAAAAGAATTATAGAACTTGGAACAGATCAAGATTCAATTATTTTAGATTTTTATAGTGGTTCCTCCACTACCGCAGATGCCGTTTTTCAAATTAACATGAAAGACCAAGGACAAAGAAAAATTTTACTTGTTCAGATCCCTGAAGATATTGATGTACATTCAGAAATGTACAAAAATGGCTATAAAACGATTGCTGAAATCTCTAAAGAACGTATCCGTCGTGCTGGTAAAAAAATCCTAACAGATAATGCAGGTAAAGAAGGTATTGAAAATTTAGATATTGGCTTCCGTGTTTTAAAAATTGACTCAACCAATATGAAGGAGGTGTATTACACACCAGATGCTTTTAAACAAGCTGATATGTTGGATTTAGCTGACCACATTAAATCAGACCGTACATCTGAAGACCTCCTATTCCAAGTGATGTTAGATTGGGGGCTTGAACTTTCTTTGCCGATTGAACGTAAAACTATTGCAGGAAAAGAAGTCTTTTACGTTGCAGGCAATAGCCTTATAGCTTGTTTTGATGAATTAACATTTGATGTGGTTGATGAAGTTACTAAAGATCATCCTTTACGCTTTGTATCGGCAGAAAAAGCCATCCATCTGGATCATGATAAAACCAATATCAAAGAACGCTTTAAACAGCTCTCTCCTGATACCGAAGTCAAGTTTCTTTAAGGGGTAAATAATGGAAATTCGTTTTAAAACCCTTGGGTATCAGAAAGATTCTGTACAAGCGATTGTAGATTGCTTTAAAGGACAACCACGTTCTGAAGGTCATCGTTATACGATTGACCTAGGTGCAGCCAAAGCCAAAAAAGCAACGGCACAGGTTGATATGCTTGAAGAAACCTTGGACTTACAAGGTGGTAAGGCTAAAAAAGTGATTGCAGATGTTGGTTTTGAGAATGCCCATATTTTTGATCTGCAAGCTGTATTGAAAAATATTCAGGACGTACAAGCAGCAAGTGGATTACAAAGATCATCTCAACTTATCACGGATGATAATGGCAAAGGCAAGAACCTGACCAAAAGTCCATTAAACCTTGATATTGAAATGGAAACAGGTACAGGTAAAACCTACTGTTATATTCGTACTATGTTTGAACTGCATAAGCAGTATGGCTGGTCGAAATTTATTGTGGTCGTACCAAGCATTGCCATTCGTGAGGGCGTTTACAAAAGCCTGAATATGATGGCAGATCACTTTCAAGAACTCTATGGGAAAAAGGCTCGTTTCTTTATCTATAACTCAAAAGAATTACACCACTTAGAAAGCTTTAGCTCGAATGGTGGCATCAATGTCATGGTAATTAACGTACAGGCATTTAATGCGACAGGTAAAGATAACCGTCGTATTTATGGTCAAGTCAAGATGCGGAATGGGCTGCCAGTAATTGATCCTAAAACAGGTCAACCTATCATGGAAGGACTTGATGAATTTAATAGTCGTATTCCAATAGAAATTGTGAGCCGAAACCGTCCAATTTTGATCTTAGATGAACCGCAAAAAATGGGAGCGGATAAAACCCTAGAGTCTTTATCTAACTTCAACCCATTATTTATTCTGCGCTATTCCGCGACACATAAGCGAAATTATAACCTTGTGTATAGATTGGATGCTTTGGATGCCTATAACCAAAAACTTGTGAAAAAAATCACTGTAAAAGGTGTGGAAGTACAAGGCTTAACAGGTACACATGGGTATTTATACTTACAAGACATCATTGTATCTAAATCTGCTCCAATTGCCCGTTTGGAAATTGAGATTGAGACCAAGAATGGCTTCAAACGTGAAATAAGAAAAGTCGGTAAAGGCGATAACCTTTACGATATTTCCAATAAGGCCGAACAATACAATGACCGTTATGTTGTCTCAGACATTGATGCACGAGATAACTCGGTGACTTTCTTGAATGGTACCAAAATTCATGTCGGTGAAGCATTGGGGCATGTTGATGAAAAGATCATGCGAACCATTCAGATCCGTGAAACGATTCGTGCACATATTCAAAAAGAACGTCAGTTGTACAACCAAGGCATTAAAGTTCTCAGTCTCTTCTTTATTGATGAAGTAGCGAAATATCGTCAATATGATGAAGAGAATAATCCTGTCGATGGTGAATACGTTCAAATTTTCAAGGAACAGTATCAACAGGTACTCAATGAAGTTCTGGATCTCAACTTAGAAAATGACCCATATTTTGACTATCTGAAAGCAATTGAGGTAGACCGTACTCACAATGGTTATTTCTCAATTGATAAGAAATCAAAACGTCTTGCCAATCCAGCAATTGATAAGAAAGCTGAAGAAGCTCAGGTATCCAATGATACAGACGCTTATGACCTGATTTTAAAAGATAAAGAACGCCTACTTTCCTTTGAAGAGCCAACTCGTTTTATTTTCTCTCACTCAGCGTTACGAGAAGGTTGGGATAACCCGAACGTGTTTGTGATCTGTACTTTAAAGCATTCAGATAATGTTATTTCTCGTCGCCAAGAAGTGGGTCGTGGTATGCGCCTTGCAGTGAATAAATTTGGCGAACGTATGGATGCCAACCATTTTCAAGGTGCATTAGGTGAAATTCATAAATTGAATAACCTAACTGTTGTGACTAATGAAAGTTACAAAGAGTTTGTGTCGAATCTACAATCAGAAATTCTAAATACAATTCAGAATCGCCCGACACAAGCTACGCCTGATTACTTTAAAGGGAAAATCTTTAAGTTATCAGATGGATCTAGTGTTGAAGTCACTGAATTGATGGCAAAGCAAATCAATAAGCATTTGTTTAAGCATGATTATATTGATGACAATGATCAGTTAACGCCAAAATATCACGAAGCGAAAGAGCAAGGTACGCTTGCTGAATTGCCTGAAAGTTTAGTGGCTTATACTGAGCAAATTCACAAGCTGATTAATGGGCTGTTTGATCCAAAAGCTTTGGAAGGCATGACAGATAATGGTAATAAGAAGCTGACCAATACCATCAATCAAGCCAATTTAGAGCGTAAAGAGTTTCAGGCTTTATGGTCGCGTATTAACCGAAAAGCCGTTTATCAAATTCATCTGGATTCTGAAAAACTCATTGAGCAAAGCATTAGTGCTGTTGAGCGTACTGCTGTAGAACGCAACAATAAGTTTGTAGAAACGCTGAGTTATAAACTTGCTGAAGCAACTCAGCATGATGAATCCACCTATGAGCAAGTTAAAGCCAAAGAAATGTTTGGAAAAGTTAAAACAAATACTGAAGTTGCAAACATTTCAATTCAATCTCAAGTGACCTATGACCTAATTGGTAATATTGCAGATGATACGAACCTGACTCGTAAAACAGTTGCTCGTATTTTACAGGGAATCAATGCAGCAGTATTTTCTCAGTTTAAG
Source organism: Acinetobacter sp. YH16051 (assembly GCF_013417135.1). Lineage (NCBI taxonomy): Bacteria > Pseudomonadati > Pseudomonadota > Gammaproteobacteria > Moraxellales > Moraxellaceae > Acinetobacter > Acinetobacter sp. YH16051. Next base: position 104,852 of record NZ_VPEN01000004.1, read on the forward strand.
TTAAATCCAGAAGCTTTTATTCGTGAAATGAGCCGTATTATTAATGAACAGCAAGCTAAAATGGTCATTCAAGGACTGAAATACAATCCTTTAAATAGCACTTATCCTGACAATGAAATTTTTGTCAGCAACGACAATATTCCATTGCAGTCTTATAAGGCTGAACGTCATATCTGGGAGTATGTGGTTACTGATTCTGATGTGGAGCGCAAATTTGTTGAGGAGCTAGATGGTGCAGATGAGGTGGTGGTTTATGCTAAATTGCCTGATCGCTTCCAAATCCCTACACCTTTTGGTGGCTATAATCCTGACTGGGCAATTGCTTTTAATAAAGACAAAGTACGTCAGATTTATTTTGTCGCTGAAACGAAAGGCTCTATGCTAGATGCTGACTTAAAAGCCAAAGAAAAAAGTAAGATTGAAAGTGCTAAAAAATTCTTCACAACTTTAAATGAAGAAAATCAGTCATTAGGTGATACTGTTCAGTATTCGGTGATTGATAGTTTTGGTAGTTTGATGAAGTTGGTTCAGTAAATTAAAAAGGTCTGAAGCTTTATTTCAGACCTTTTTTGAGGGGGGATTACCAGTCACACGCATCAACCTCATAACCTTTCTTTTTAAAAGCAAGGCTATCCCGCCCCAATCCACAGCCTAAATCCAATATTTTTGCTGTACTTGGCAAGTGCTCTAAAAATGGCTAATACAAAATTTCCATATCCACATTAAAAGTAGATTCCGCGAATTGGCTTGCATGTGTATTGTAGTAATCTATTGTTTTTCATTACTGACTATTTTTCGCCCCAAACATAATAGTACTCACCTGTTACGACTTTTATTTTGGATTGTCTTGGTTAATTTCTGAATGCTGATCTTGACTTTTTAAACCACGGAATACTACTGATCACCGCCATTCGTATTGCAGTACCAGTCATGGTTATCCATCGTTAATAAGGACAGCATTTCTTCTTCATGCTGCTTTATTTGAACTTCGCCCCAAGTTCCATCTTTCTCAAGTAACTGGATCATGCGATATAATTTAAGTGTATCAATTTTTTTATCGGCAATCGCAACTGCAAAATGCTCACGTTTGGCATTTGGTTGATAATTACTTAAACGTGAATTTTTGCTATGACTAATCAAGCATAAATTACCAAAGCGATTTAAATACTCTGCAGGAAGTTCTGAATATCCATCCATCGGGTGTTGAGGATAAAAATGTTCAACAGAACTCCGGAAAGTAAACTCAAACTCTTCAATAATTGCATTTGGCTTTTCTGAGCATAATTCATCGCACCAAATCAAGTAATCCAAATAGTTAAATACAAAATTGTTTTCGATATTCCCATAAATTAATTTTGACGTATCAATCTCGTTTGAGGTAGATATTGCATTATCATCAGCATAAATCATGTCATAGTAGTCAGCGCCCTCCCCTGATTGTAAGAATCGAGAGAACACGAACCGTCTAGCTAATTTCTCTAATGCAGATAAGTACTCATTCGCATTGACATCAACCTGTTGATATAAATAATACAATGCTCCATTTAGCCAATGCTTGTATACCATTGTCGGCGTAGATACATGAAATGCACTTAACAACAGAATAGTTCGATGGTTAATACCTTCAAAACCATCTTCTTTATCATCAAAGGTATTGAGATAAGTAACACTTTTATCTGAATACCAATGCAAGCGTTTCAGGCTCCAGTTATCTTTACCATTGGCAAAATCACGCTTAACGATATACTGATCAAACATGTACTTGCATTTCAATAAAGCAAATATAAAACTCTTCACTGTGTCAATTGGATTTTCAGCTTTTAAGACATGCGTCTCAAATTGCTCAATTAATTTTTTGTCATCCAATACTACATTATTACAAGACGACCAAACACGGACTACATGTAGTAAGAAATTTGAAAAATTAATAACACTGTTAAAACGCTCTGTTGGGATTTCAGCACCACCTTTCAAAATCTTGCTTGGTGGTCGTTGTAGCATCTCCATTAAACAGACAGAACTATTGCTGATATTGGATATATCAGTCTCCCCTGTTTCTAAACAGGTTAGCAATTCTGCAAAATTTTTAGGTGTAAATTTGCCCCAATCATCAGCCCCAAAAAGTGCATGTCGCTCTTGGGGAGTAAATCCATATTGCACATATTTTTCCATATTTGCAGTAGCATCCCAGACCTTAGTCAAGACATTAATACTCGCATTTTTTTCAGATTCATCATTAATGCGACTCAGCACTTCCATCAATCGAGCCTTGATAACCTCGTGCTTTTCCAATTGCTCGCCACGACTGTTCATCACCTCAAAGTAATGAGTGAGATTCGTATCTTTAGGGACATGCACACTTGTTATCTGTACATGCTGAAACAGAAATTCGCAAAAGTCCTTTAGCTGATCACCCAATGCAAGTAAACTCTTTCGCAGGAGCTCAAAACCATTGACCACATCAGCATTATGTTCCTCACCTTTCAAGAAATGTGTTTCTACACCTTGTGCTAATGCTGTAATGGTTGCTACAGACTTAGGCCGGCTTTCAAAATCAATATTTGGTTTTGTGTACCAAGTCATATCTGGTACACATGAATCTTTATCATTTAAGGTTTTTAAACAGATTGCCAATAATGACAAGGTTGTAAATCGCTGCTGACCATCAATAATCTCAAAACTGCCATCCTTACGTTCAAAAACTACTAAAGTACCAATATAATAGGTTGTTTTTTGTTCTTTATTCTGATTCTTTTGCTGATAATCCAACACATCCTGAATGAGCTGATTAATTTCGCCTTCACCCCATGCATAATTGCGCTGATACATAGGAACTAAGTAGCGATGTGAATCACTTAGCAACTGCTGCACACTAAAGGCTTGCACAAATTCACTCATAATACTTCATCTCTTTGAATAACATGACCAACGCTTCCCCGCTGTTGGATTTGTTTTCTTTAGTCTCTTTTATGACTTCTAGTGGCCATGCTAAGAGTTCATTTGGGCCTACGGAATGTTTAATCAGACTAAAAACATTATTTGTTAATACATACTTATCAATCGTTGCGAGTTGTACGACCTTCTGACGAATGCGACAGCTATAAGCCCAGATAAACAGCTTTTCAATCGCATGTGATAACCCCTTTGCACCAAATTTATCCAAATAAAATATAACCGCACAATCAAACATAACCCGAACATATCGATCCCCTGTTCGTTTGCGTTCGGGGTAATTGTTGAGTGTATGTATAATTCGGCTGGCTAAGGGTTCCAGTGTTAATCCTAAAATCTGGATAGGCTGCTTATCATCTAGATGATATTCACCCTTTACAATCTCAGATACCTGCTGCTGATAATGTTCTACCATTTCAAAAAAACGACGACCATTAATGATCATCTGGTCTAAATGAAATGGAAAAACCATCATCTGACGATCAACTTTACGCTGATACTGCTGATTATAATCATCAACAAAATGATGAGATATACGAAGCGACTCCGCATAAGGGTAATGTTCTACTCGATCAAGATTAACCCCTTTGAACACAGATACGTGATTTTTTCCAAAGAAACGCGCAGACATTCCCTGTGTCCATCGACGAATACGAAACAGATAATTGGCAAACAAATTCTCCAAATCTTCACTGCGCAGATCTTCCCAATGAGCTACGGACTGTGCTTTTAAATGACTTTCCACCTCTGCGAACTCGCGTAAGTGATAAGCTTTCAATAAATCATGAGGTTCTAGATCACGGCCACGTGCATTTTGTGAGTCAAAGAACTGAAATGCCTCTGAGATATCATCTAGAACAAAGCTTACCAATTGACAGCGATTTAATAGAAAATCGATATCATCTTCACCGAAATCATTACGTGCCACTTTTCTCTTAGCGGCTAGAAAATTCTGGTGCAAATTATGATGAGAAATATCACTGGAAAAATGCTGGCGTTTAATAAAAGCTTTTATTATTGGTTCAAGAGCAAGCAATGCCTGTTTGATATCATTTCTTTGCAGTTTAGAGTACCTTTCCTCAATAATTGCAAGAACAATCAATACCAATGTTAAGGTTCGCTGCTGACCATCTACAATATCCAAATGTATCTGATCAAGGTTACCATGCTGGTGGAATACGACTGAGCCCAATCGATAAGCCGATTTATCCTTATATTCACGTAAATCAGAAAATAGGTCATTCAGGTTTTTTTCTGTCCACTTATAAGGCCGTTGATATGCTGGAATAGATAAATTTGGTAATGCCAATAATTTTTGGACAGAAATAATGCTCTTATCAAGCTGAGCCATGATTATCACCCTCTAGCTTTGTTGACTACAGTAAAGTCAAATATCTTAAGTTGACCATTAGTCTCTTTCCATTGTGAGTCAGCTAATGTATTACCCTTCCAGATCTTCTCAGTGGCGTTATCATGCAGAACAAAACCTTTCCCCTGTCTCACATCAATTCCACAACGTAGTTCATCACAGCTGGCCCACAATGACGAATAAAATTCTGCTTTCTTAATAGCCATGTTTTATGTTTCTCGTATTAATTACTTGAAATATATCTTTTTAAGCGATTCAATTAAAAAAAAACAGGATCTCTGTTTCTACCAGGATCCAATTATTCCCAACAACTTAACATGCTATTTTTCAACTTTCAAAATCATATGTTGCCAATACAGCTTCCCAATCAGCGACAATCTCTATGTCACCATTTTTTCTCAATTTCCTAGCGACTCTATTCAGTCTTACTTTACATACATTTACTCTTTAAAAGTATCATTCAATGCCTGTTGAACAGCATCAATGCGAGACTTGCATGCTTTATAGGCGGTCATTGATTCTTCAACAATTGCCATCAGATTATCAATATCTGGCTCTTCCTGTGATTCGAGTTTTTCTGCATTTTTTTTCAGAATCTCATAACCTTGCTTGAAACTTAATTCTTCATTATTCATGTACTATTACCTCTGTCACGGTGGCATGAATGATGCCATCTTGTAGTTCAATCTGAAGTTGCGGGTCAATTATCTTTTGAATTGAACGGATCGCTTTCCCTCGGCTACGAATAATGGCATAGCCTTTAGCCATGACATTGCGTGGATTCTGTAGCAGGGTCTCTCGCATCAGTGATTCTGTACGCTGCGAAGCCTGTTTAATTTGCAGTTGTGCAAGATATTGGGTGTCACTTTTTAGGAGATCAACACTACGTTGAGCCTCATTGATTTGGTTTTGTGCCATGGTTTTGATGGTTTTAAGACACTGATCATTCTGACTCTGATAAGCGGTCAATTGATGCTGTGATAACAGTTTAATCGTTTGTAAAGCCGTACTAGCTTCATTGACTCGTTCCACAATCAGGTTGCGGATTCCTGCAATCACCTTACTTGGCGTATCAAAAGATCGGTGAGCGATTTCATCCAAAATGGTACGGTCTTTTTCATGACCAATACCCACCCAAATTGGCACAGTTCTTTTACATAGCAGTGCCGCTAGATCATAGTCATTCAGGTAGGCCAAATCATTCACTGCTCCCCCACCACGTATAATCACAATCAAATCTGGAGCGATTGAATAGTCGGCAGCCCATTGTTTTAATGCAGTACTCAATGCTTGTATGATGCTAATCGGCGCCGTATTGCCCTGAAAAGTCGCTGCATGATAAACAAAATAACAGACACCAGCTTGTTCCAAGGCATCAGCATCTTTTCTAAAATCACCCAAACCTGCTGCGTTTTCTGGTGCGATGACCAAAACATTTTGAACATCAAAAGGTGTTGGCAGCTGTTTATTATTAGTGAGTAAACCTTCTTGAGTCAGTCGCTGAATGATTTGCTGATAGCGTTTGGCAATATCACCTAAAGTAAAACTGGAATCAATGTCTTCGACATTAACAGAAAAACCGTACTGAGGATCAAATCTCGCTTTAACCTTAATCAGAACATTTAGATCTTTAGCCAGCTCAATACCACTTTCTCGTTCGAACTTTAAAACAATTTTTTGTGCCGTGAATTTCCAAATGGTGCCTTTACAGCTAGCAATCACCTTATGGGTTTCTTCATCTTTCTCAGCCAATTCAAGATAGTAATGACCACCTTTAATACTTAAATTACGAATCTCAGCTTTAACCCACACTGCTTCACTGAAAGTGAGCTGAACGACTTCCTGCACACTGGCAAGGTATTCACTAAGGCTTAGTTGGGTCTCTGACATAAATGAATAAATAGAATGAGTTTAATCGATAGTACAAAACAACACTGTTTATCACAATACAAAAACTACTTGCTAGACTACCCACCCTATAAAATTTCTACCCCATCAATAATCTCTAAAATGTAGGCCGTATCTCTCGCACTTATTTTTCTAAATACTTATAATACGGCTTTCATTAAATAAAAAATGTATAGTTCGATGCATTTATTTTGGAGAGCTTCCATATAGATTTTCATTTTTTTGCCCTTCAGTGACAAACCAAATGAGTATTAAAATTGCACCAATAATAGGTACGAATACAATCGACAACCACCAACCAGAACGACCAACATCATGTAGACGACGCACAGTGACAGCAAGATCAGGTAAAAAGGTTGCTAACAAAAATAATCCTAAGAATATTCCATCTGTTCCAAGAGCACTTTCAACGAACACGATCGCTAAAGTTAATAAAAAGATGGTTAAGCGAAAAAACCAATATTCCTTACGTCTTGCTCGACCACTAAAATTCACATAATTTTTTATGCATTTAATAAACCAATCAAAAAACTGATATTGGCTTTCCTCTGTATCTTCAACATTAAAACTCACTGGTACAGCTTGTTGAGCTAATGCTTTATATACTCCAATGGCTTGCCCAACTTGATTTAGATCAAAGTCCACGTACACTCCTCGCTGCGGAGGAGTATTTTCTTTCCATTCACTACCAAAAAATGTATAACGTTTTTCATCTTCACCCGCGATCAAACCACTATTGGTTTGAATGGAAAAGTCTAAAATTTTTCCCTTCAATTTTATAACCTCTATAAAGTATTTTTAGTTTGTAATGTCCAAAGCTATTATTTCGTTTAAGGTTGACAGCTGATGTCACAATTTTTCTATATTCAAAAAATATCATTTATAAATGCAAAATCTACACATTACTAGTCAACAAAATTTTTGAAGTTATATTAAAAAGATTAGTTATTTAAAAAATAATTCTATGCTCAAAAGTAAACCTAACATACGGTAATTTCTCGACTCAGCTAAAATAATTATTCTACCTACACCTAAAATTCCTAATATATTTTATGCTGGTTTAACGTAAATTAATCTGATAAAAATTCATGGAAAACTCTATATTCTTAGTTTATTAAAAAATCTTACTCACGCACCACACAATCGAATCAGCCTGAGCCCAACCAATTTAAAGTATTGATTTAACCACGTCTTTCAGACCAGCAAAAACCAAATTACACACTGATTTAAGTAGAATAAATATTTATATTGGTAAGTTATTTTGAAAAGTAAGTTGTTCAGAATTGCTTTGTGCACCTAGTGTCATCAATTCAACAAAGCGACACATTTTGTCGCAAAGATCCTATTATGGCAGTTTTTTTGATCTAATTATGTTAAAGTCAATTGTAAAACTTAGCTTGTCTTTGATCTGTTTAATTTTAATTCCCTATTAACAAGATGTTCAATTACGACCTGAGATCATAAAACTCTAGAACAGGCTAATTGCCATAAATAACCAAATTAGGTACTAACTCAAACGTGAGAAGTATAAAATGCTAATATTTAATGCATTTGCAGTTTCAAATAATAAATCTCAAATCAGACAATTTCATGTTGATAGTAATGATGATTATGAGGCTAAAATCAAAATTTTAGAGCCATCAGACACGGCATTGATAGCAGAATATCCTGCGGAAAATAATATAGTTCTAAATATTGCTGTAAAATATTGGTTAGGCTATGGCTTATATTATCCTGATATCAAAGAAATCGACTTAAGCCTGCTCAGCTCACGTATACCTAAAATAATTCTACTCACTTTAAACCATCCTGACACTGATGTTTTTTCCAAATTTGGTCAGGTTGTATATGATGAGACTGAATATCGAGAATGTGTTGCTCAGCTGGTTTATTCTCCTATTTTTTTTGAAAATGACTGAATAAATAAATTAAGGAACAAAATGTCGTATCAAATCTCTCAAACACTTTTTAATGCCAATTTAGATATTATTGGTGATATTCACGGAGAAATCAAAGCATTACGAAGTTTACTATCCAAGCTTGGTTATGATCAACAAGGTAACCATCCTGAACATCGTAAACTAATTTTTGTTGGTGATTTATGTGACCGTGGCCCACAAAGTGTTGCTGTTATTCAATTGGTTAAAACATTAATCGAACATGGCAATGCGCAATGTGTTTTGGGAAATCACGAGTTAAATTTATTAATCAATTCCAAACGTGAAGGCAATGGATGGTTTTTTGGATCGCCACACGAAGATGATGAGAAACCTTTTCAATCTCTGCCTGCATCTGATACAGATCGAGTATGGATTATCGAGTTTTTAAATAGTCTGCCTTTGGTACTGGAATCAGATCAATTAAGAATTGTACATGCTTGTTGGGATCAACAGTCTATCGACACACTCAAGCAATCCCAAATGCGCTCACTCAAAGAAATTTATGATTATTTTGTCCAGCAAACGGAAAGATATCTTCAAAATTCAGATGTTGCCCAACGGGCACAACATGAAAAACAGCAACATAGCTCTCAGCTAAAAAATCCATCAGCCACACTGCCTTTATTAAAAAACCTAGGACAGCAAGATTTACTTGAGCAAATGATGAATCCTTTTAAAGTCCTGACGTCTGGGGCTGAAGTTTTAGCAAAAGAACCTTTTTTTGCAGGTGGGAAATGGCGGATGGTCGATCGTTTAGCTTGGTGGGATCACTATCAGGATAATATTCCTGTCGTTATTGGGCATTATTGGCGCAACTTTAATTCTCCAGATCAAAAGCATGGGCTTTTTAAATATATAGAACCATTGGAATGGTTTGGTTTAAATCAAAATGTTTTTTGTGTGGACTACTCCGTTGGAAAACGATATTTAGATCGTCATAAGCAACGCGCCTTTTCTAACCAACTTTGTGCTTTACGTTTTCCCGAAAATACCTTGTTATTTGAAGATGGCTCTACAAAGCAAATTACGAATCAATGTACAGCTATCAGAAGTCGAATCTAAACTTAAGTTTTGATCTGCCTCTATAAGAGACCATGTACTAGTATTCAAACTTATAATTTTTAGCTTTCCAATATTGGAATGAGTTTAATCGATAGTACAAAACAACCCTGTAGATCACAATACAAAAACCACCAACTGAACTGCCTCCGCTTTCCCTGAATAGCTTAGTGATTACATCATTGAATAGATTTAGAAAACGGAGCATATTGTTTTTACATTGTGAGTTTTCTATAATCTTAATTATGTTACATAATCAAGATTGATAATAAAAATGACACAAAATAAGCATGGTGGTGCACGCAAAGGTTCTGGCCGTCCTTTTGTCTATAACGAACCGACCAAGGTCATTCGGGTGCCAGAGTCTCGTGTATTGGAAATCAAACAATACCTGAAGAAAAATGACACTCCAAAGTTTAACGATATTTCCTCTATTACATTGCTTGAGACAAAAACACATTATGAGATTCCTGTTGCTTTGCAAAAAGTTGCTGCAGGCTTCCCTTCCCCTGCTCAGGACTATATCGATAAGACCCTTGATCTAAACGAGTTTCTTATTCAAAACCAACAGGCAACCTTTATCGTTGAAGTGGAATCCTTATCCATGCGTGATGCAGGGATTGATCTGAATGACAAGCTAATCGTTGACCGTAGTATTGAAGCCAAGCATGGGGATATTGTTCTGGCATTGATTGACAATGATTTTACGATCAAACGCTTGATGATTGAGGGTGATCAATGCTGGTTGCAGGCAGCCAATCCAGATTTTTCCGATATCCATTTAAAAGATAATCAAACCATGCTGATCTGGGGTGTGGTCACCAGTGTGATCAAGAAGTTCAGATGAACAGTTACGAGCGGATTTATGCCCTGATTGATATTAACAACTGCTATGTCAGTTGTGAGCGGGTATTTAATCCCAGTCTAAACAATAAACCTGTGATTGTGCTCAGCAATAACGATGGCTGTGCTGTGGCAAGAAGTAATGAAGCCAAAGCGCTGGGCATCAAAATGGGCGTTCCTCTCTTTCAAATACAAGATATTGTTCAGCAACATCAGGTCGTGGTGTTATCCAGTAACTATGCTTTATATGCTGAAATGTCCAAGCGTTTTCATTCAATTTTGGCTAGTTTTGTTGCGCCACATGAACAGGAAATCTATTCAATTGATGAGTGTTTTTTAGACCTGACCAGTTATGCACAAAATTTTGACTTAACTCAGTATGCGCATCACATGAAACAACGATTGTTGGATTGGATTGGCTTACCCGTCTCGATTGGTATCGGGCGTAGTAAAACTGAAGCCAAAATGGCCAACCATCTTGCCAAAAAAAGACAGGGTTTCAAGGGTGTGTGTAACTTACTCAATATGGATTTCCTAGATCAGGAAATGCTTTATTCAGACATTGAGGTCGGTGAAGTTTGGGGCGTTGGTCGTAAGTTAGTTAAAAAACTAAATGCCATGGAAATCTATTCGGTGCTGGATTTAGTGATGCAAGATGCTCATCGCATGGCGAGCCTTTTTTCTGTTGTAATGCAAAGAACAGTATTGGAGCTGCAAGGTGTTTCTTGTATGCAGTTAGATGATGCCCCTCCCCCCAAACAGCAAATCATAGCAAGTCGTTCATTTGGTGAAAAAGTTACCGAGCTAGATGATCTCAAAGAGGCTATGGGCAAATATGTACAGGATGCGGTCATACGTTTACGAGCAGACGCTTCCTTATGTGGATGTGTCATTGCTTTTGTGCAATCGAATCCTTTTGATTCAAAGGTTCCCTATTACAGTAAATCGTTGGCTTTTGAGTTTCCTGAACCGACGGATTGTGTTTTGGATCTGATTAAAACAGCTATGCGACTGCTGGAACACATTTATAAATCTGACGTGAAATATAAAAAGTGTGGTGTAATTCTGACGGATTTAATTGCTAAGCAGCGCTTTACTCCTGATCTGCTGACCGACCATAGCCAGCGTGAAAATAATGAAAACCTCATGCAAACTTTAGAAGCGCTACAGGCTCGATATGGGAAAACTAAATTAGCTGTTGGCAGCTGCTACTTACCACAACGAAAGTGGTCGATGAACCGTACTCATTTGACCCAGAACTATTTCAGCTGGCAAGGATTACTAAAAATTGGTAATTAAATAAAAAAACTAAAAAAAATAAGGGAGCCGAAGCTCCCATTTATTCTCGACTCGCAAGCTTGGCCTCAATCCACTGATTGATTTCCCAAGCTGACCAGCCAATACGATTTTGTGTAATTTTCACTTTCTTTGGAAAAGTTGGGTCATAATACGGTGAGTTTTCATCCATCATTTCATAGATGGTTGATCGACACACACCAATTAACTCCACAACTTGTTTTAAGTTAATCAATTGATTCATTTGAAAGGTTTGTCCAACAAATGCATTCATGACATGTTCTCCTAAGATTATTTAAGCGAGCTGTCTTCCGCTCAAATAATCAGGACGCTCCGTAAAAAAATAATTCGAAGACGTCCAAACAGATCTAATTCACTGCCTGCACACTCTGCTTCAAACCTTGCTGAATCTCTTGCACATAACCCAATTGCGCTGAATGCTCTGTATCTACAGCACTGTCATTGTGTGGATAAAACTCTTCCAGTAATTCCATCCCCTCCTCTGCATGCACCTCAAACTTGGCATTGGCAAAACCTTGCCGTGCAATCTGATCCAATGCTGCCTGATCAAACCCCGCCTGCTTACCTTGTTGGTCAATCTCCTTGGCGGTCTGAATCGCTGTTTGCAAATCCACTCCCTCACGTAAAGTTAAATCCACGTAATACACGGGCTGACGATAGCTTTGGGTGGTACTTTTCCCACGCAACGTGAGCTGCAACGGCAAACACGACAACAAACCACCTGATGCCGCATGGTAGTAATTCAAACGTGCTGCCAAAGTGCGAATGCTGTTAAAGCCTGTAGTTCTGAAAATAAATGTTCCAAACTCATCGGCTTCGCCTAAATTGACATGCAGGCGTCCATAAGGCTTACAGTGCCCGCCTTGTCCAAGTGGGCATAAGTCGGGGGATGGACAAGGATGTTGCTCTACGCCCTGTGATGTCATGCGTTGGCAGGTTTGACCATTCCCCACACAAATCGGGCGACCCGTCTGTCGGTCAAACAAGCTGTATTCAGCTCGAAGATTGAGTTCTGGATCATTAAAAATCATCCGCACAGGGATGCTACGCAGTTTTTGGTTGGGTGCTTGGCTACGCAATTGCTCATCTAAGGGATGTTTGACCCAACCGTCCTTGCCTTGTATTTGACTGGTAATGGTGAACTGATCGTCTTTCTCTGGCAGACGCTTGCCATTCTTTTCTACAACACGACCAATACTGATCCGTCCCAAGATGGGCGGTGTGATTGCTAGACCTTTAATCATGGTTGATTCCTCTATTCATTTTTTACAACACAATAAAATTCTTTGAGCACTCATACCTATGCCTGACCAATCTCAACTCACTATAAAATCAATGATCTCTGATTGAATGGTAGGTCGTTGACGGGTGCTTCTATGCTTCAATCAAGCAGAGCTGTCCAAATGCCCCTTCCTCCTTTTTAGGAGGAGGGGGCGGAATGGGCGGCTTTGCTGTTTTTTCGGGATAAGGGGTTTTAAATCGAGACTGTGGATTTAGGCCTCAGCATAAATATTGAAACGACGACCACCTGCTTTTTGCAGCGGGTATTGTTGAATGAGTTCAGGTTGATGCTGAAGTAAGGACTTGGTATCTAGACTGACACTGTCCTTGCTCTTTTTCCATGTCACTGAACCTTGCTGAAAGACAGCACGTTCATGTTCTTGCATCAGTGCCTGAACACGGTGTTTGAGTAGGTCAAACTGACTTTGGTGTTGTTCAACCTGCTTCTTTTCTTCAATCAGCTGATCAAACAGTTGATTAGCAAGTTCGACCTCCGTTAGATCAACACAGCTCAGTGGGGTATGTTCAGGATAGAGCTGTTGTAAAGCTTTGGCTGCCGATTCACTGGCATCCACTGCTGGCGGAACGTCATTTTCAACACATTCCCAAAACAACCGTTCTGCCTGAATGATCTGTTCAATCAAAGCTTCATTACGACTGACTTTGTAGATTTTAGTTTCCTGTCCACACAGCAACACACAAATATGTGCCGCTTGCTTGCCTGTTACCGCCAGTTGATGTTGTACCTGACACAACACGTATAACGGCACACCTTCTCGCCACAGTTTGGTGCCATATTCCCCTGCAGTTTTACATTCCAGTATTTGCACGTCTTCATTGCCCACCACGGCATAATCCAAGTTTGCCAACATAAAGGCTTTGTCAGGATCAGGATGCTGCAGTACCGCATTTACCCGACGAACTTTATGGTTGGTGTGCATGCTGTAATATTCTGCGACCAAGGGTTCTAACTGCTTGCCCCAATATAAAGGTGCATGTCCTGAGCTTTCATCTTCAATATTTTGTTGTACCCGTCCTGTTTTGATCATCCACAGTTCCAACATCGACATATAAGGATTCAAGCCACAGGCGGCTGCGGCATCACTGCTGCCAATCCCCTGTTTACGCACTTCAAGCCATGCCTGATAGTCCAGCTGTTTGGTGTTGATCAGACGTCTGGCATTTAAGCTGCGTTTTGAAGGGCCTTGTGGTGGATGTAGCTGTCCTGAATCAGCGACAGCAGTTGGATTAGTGGTGATTAAAGTGGTGGGATTTACTGTTGGTATTGTGGTTATGTTTTGGTTCATGTGCTGTTCCTCATCTGAATAGGTTCTAAAAAAACGGCATAAAAAAAGCCACATCCAAAGATGTGGCAAAGAGGGATCGTTGATTAGGAGGACACTTGATCGTACGGATCACATGCCCTGATGATAAAATCTCAAGATTAAATCAAGCTTAAACAGCCAAGTGTAAAGCTTGTTCCAATCCACGTTGTTTCAATGCTGCGCCTGCACCAAACCAAGCAGAGTCAAGGCGGTGATCGGTACTCATCGCTCGACGTTCGTGATCCACAAACTCGGTAATCGCACAAAGCAGTCCATAAGCAGTGTCTTTGGCTGAAGATAAGTCTGCTCCACGTCCCTGCCCATTAAACATATTCATGACTTTGGTCATGGCACGTCCATTCGGTTCAGTTTTATTGGGCTGTGTATTGGCTTGGGATGCAACATTACGGTAGTACTGAATAATGTTATCCTCCTGTTCCATCGCACTTAGGCTATTGTTGTTAAATACCGCATCAAAATAAGCTGCTGCTTCTTTCTGGGTGACTTTACGTTGAGTGAGCTGTTTCATTTCATACATATGCTCGTTCCATGTTTTGACTGAAATACCGAGTTGATCTTTAACCTTGTCGGCATCGAACTTGGTACTGTGCGGTACCTTGACCACGCCTGTATTGGAACTCTGCCCACGCAAGGCAATGGCTAAAGTGTTGTTACACACCACACGGATATTGGTGAATTGTGCGGTGGTGGCTAAAGTGCCATCACATGCGGTTGCCAGCAGAATATAGCCATTGCTGACATCCCCACCTTTGAGTTCTGCGGTTTGTCCTGTACGTGCCAACGCCCAGAACTTCTTGCCACCTTTTAGGACACCAGCGGTTTCCAGTTCAAAGCCTGATTGTTCAGTCAGATCACGGTAGAATTCCAGAATCTCCATCGGCTGGACTTCCTGATAACGCTGACTCACCACCGATAAAGCTGCATGCGTATCTGAACGATACAGTACTCGTTGTTCTTCATACGGCATGATAATGCTTTGTCCACGCGCGTTTTGAGCCATGTAGCTGACATTGGAGGACTCAATGCGCCAGTCCATACCTGCCTGCTTTGCCCAAACTTCAATCGGTTGGTTTTGGCTGAGTTGATTGCCCAGACCATGCCAAGGGGTTTGTCCTACAAATGCCATTTGTTCAATTTGATGTGCCATTTGATTATTCCTTATAAACAAAAAAGGCCGCTAGGCATCATCCCTTTACGAGAATGATAACCTAGCGGCCTTTGGTAGATGGATATATAAAGAACGAATTGATTGATACAATCTATTCATTCTGTTTGTGTATTCATCATCATGTTATATAAGTGAAATTTCTTTCAATTAGGTGGGAGACTGTAAATAAAACTGTGTAAACGCTTAAACTCCCCCCAAACTTAAACATTAAAATAGCTTTTTTAGCTAATAATGTATAAGTCAAAGCTATTTCTTTACGCTGTCTTGATCCCGATCCCCCTACGCTTACTGTTGCCATACTGCCCCTTACCGAAAGTTTGCATATTTTTTTCATTTTTCACACGAAGTCGTTGGAGATCCTTATTACAAGCCGTGAAATATCTAATAACCGAATGTAGCCTCTCCCAATCATTGTCCTTTTTATTGGAAACCATGCCCAGACCTATTTCACAACCTTTCAACTTCAATTCATCAATATACTGTTTATTATGCGGGTTAAAATAAGTACCACGTCCTTCAGTAAGCTCAACCCACTTTTCACCCACCCGCTTTGCATAATACGAGCCTTTTTGAACTTTAGAACCATCATAAATTAATAGCATATGCACATGGTATCCCCGACCCTTTCCTTGCTCTAAAGCCCAAGCATAACCATGAAGATTGTTGAAAATAGTGTCTTTATTTGCTAACCGATTTCTCATTTTCTCAAAATCACGATAAAAGCGATCTATTGTGATTTCATGCTTAGCATCATTTCTATACCCCAAATCCACTCTAACAATTAGCAGTTTGGAATAATGTTTAAAGAGCTGAGAAGCATATGTTTCAAGGCTCGTAGTGTTGTCATTTTCTTGAGCATAAAATTGGACTAATTCTTTTTGAATATCACCCTTACGCTTTTTAATCAGCTGTTCAAGCTCTTTTAATTGTTCATTGTTCAGATCAAGTACGAAGTTATAATTGTGCCAATCATGGTTGCAGTAGGGATCATAACGAATCTGATCAACAAGGGATTTCAGTTCAACAAATACAGCACAGTAGTCACAATAGTGGTAATCAATATTATAGATTCTGTCAAAATGCTCCAATAGCTCTTTAAAATCTGATTTAAACTCCTCTCTAAAGCCTAATTGGTAGATTTCAAGAATAAAGCCTTCAATGGCAAATAGGATTTTGGATTCTGATACGTTTTTGATAGAAGATGGTGTCATGGTTTACTCCTAGAAGATTCTTCACCATCCCATCTGTCCCTTGAGTATTTTTTTATCGAAATTCTTTCTAGATTACCTCCATATCATCATCTCGTATGCCATTAGCTACTGCTTAGCTAGCTTTAAGAACACATACAGTGTAACCACCAGTAAAGTCTGATTTATTTAAAATTATTATAGATCAATAGATTAGTTGATATTTTAATAAGATAAAATACCAACTAAATGGATTACCAGACACAATAAAAATCCCCATTAAATCCCACCTGACCCAATCATTTTAACCAACAAATTGTGTAAAATGACCAAACTTTCACAAAGCTAAAGTTAAGCAGCTCATTTCCCATCTAAGGCTTGATTATTAGGATCATCAGCCACTTGAGTCTGTTTATGTTCTAGCTCTTCTGTCTCCTGCAGTTCAAGCTCTTCAACCTCCTGTGGTTCAAGCTTTTTATTTGAAGACTTTAGCTCCGCTCGGGGAATTCGACCAGTTGTAAAACGTTTGATCTTTTTTTCATCTTTCTGTAATGGCAAAAACAAACTTAAATAGTATATATATGGAAGGTACAGCTTAGTAAAAGCTACCTTCACAGGATTATTACCTGCTTCTATTTTTAACGGTATTTTTAATAACTCTGCAACTTTATTCGATATTTCTTGTATTTCTAATTCATATCTTATCTCTACCCCCTCCCCCAAAATGGGTTTCTTTTCTTTCTTGGCTATGGTCTTTTCCGTTTCAACCTCATTTGGTTGAACGGGCTTTTTACTTTGCAATTCATTATTGCATTTAGCAACAAAACTATCCAAATAAGACTTAACGTCTTCATGAATATTTTGATTCTGCAACTTCTCACCATACTCAAAAAATAGCGTCAGGTCAGCATACAAACTTTTGTCATATTTCTCATCCCATCTGAGTATATACCCTCTTAACCACCGCAAAGGCTTGGCAGAACGTCCTACCCGTAGAAACTCCGTTAAAATTTTTGCTTGTTCTTGTTTGTCTAGTATACGTTCTGGGGATGTAAAGCAAAGATGCATACGAGTAACTAATACATCTTTTGCAAGTAGATAATCAAAATATTCACAATGTTCTTCAAATTTACTTTGCATTTTTTTGAAGTTTTTAATGTGAGCTTCAACATCCAAGCTTGTTTTTAGCTCAGCAAGTATTTTTTCTGTTCTTCGTATTGTATCACTCGTGATTGGTTGATTTGCTAAGTGCTCTAACTCTTCCTGATACTTCTTGAAAAATGCAGTAAATTTTTGACAGTTATCCGATTTAAGCAACTGATCAACTGTAAACAAAGGTTCTTTAAAGACACTAAGTGGATTAAAAAAGCTAAACCACATGCGTCCTATACGGCTTAGGCTTTTAAAATATAGAGAAGCGGAGACATCTTCTCCAAAAACCAATGAGCTATAGAACAATTCAGGCGAATCCATTTTCAATGTTTCACAAAAAACCTCTACCTCAACTATCCTGCTTTCTACTGAAGACTTACTTAGGTAACTTACTAGTTCTAGGGTCGGCAAGTTCAACCGCATATAAAGAAGATACTTTAAGTCAACAATGTCTAAATATTGTTTTGATACTGGTGGAAGGTGCGAACGCGAAAATGCCTTATCTGCCTTGATTAAACCAGCCACCTCGAACATTTTCGGAGGGTTTACCGATGAAACCATTTTTTCCCAACGCCCTGAAACAAAGAATCGCGAACTTACTATATGACTACATGAAATTCTCAGACTTTGAAAACTATTTTTAAATTTAAACCCGATGACTTGATCCACAGAAAATACATAGCTATAGACCCAATACCAACAGTCATATCTAGACTTATTATTTTTCTTTTTTATTTCTCCAACTGCCTTACTACTCATAAAACGACTAAGAGTAGTATTCCAATTGATTATCTTAAAATTAAACGGAAAAATTTGTTGTTTAATCTTTTTTTCCAATTGAGAAATAATACCATCTGGCGATATAGGTGTACGACCATCAAACATTAATACACAATGTAAATTTAGACCTACTTCTTGCATCGGCTCAAGTCTTGATACACAACTTAACAAATCCTCAGTACCATCAATTAATTCATATATTTTTGATATTTGATCTTTAAACTGATGAAACACATCTTCATAATTGTACTGATCACGAGCACTTGGGATGTACAGGCGGATATCTAAACATAGAACATATACACTCCCTAATTCATCTAAGCACCCATTGTAATAATTAAAAAATTTCTCCTCATCATAAGTGGACTGAAAAATCTCAGATAAAGGACTTTGGTCAATTACTAAAGGTTGAATTTTTTTATGGATATTTATGTAGCTATTAATAGTACCCTCAACAGCCTCTTTGGGTACATCAAGAAGTTTTTTCCCTCTACCAACATCTTTGAAAAGACTCAATAGACTTCTTTGTGTCTCTAAATTTACTTCGTTTTCTGCTAATTTTAATAATTCTAAAAAAACCCTAAAAACTGGAATTTCCAATCCCCAGCACTCAGGTAACAATTCTGATTTGTAACATAACGATAAAGTTGCCTTCTCAACATCCGGTTGTTGTAAAACTTTCAATTCTGAATATTCATTAGCTTTTATGACGTACGCATATTGCAATGTACTGAGCCATACATCGTAATTTTGTATTACAGAAAAAGTTTCTTGAAAAAAAAGAATTTCCTTTCGCCAGCCTCCCATTTGTAAATCAGCAGACCGCACATAGAAGCGATTTCTCAACAAATCGTACATATCCAACTTAGAAATTTTTATAAAATTATGCTCTTTTTCTTCAGAAGGCCTATTTAGCATGTGGCATACAACTTTTCAGATTTATTATTCAGTATTAATATCAATTTTATTCAGTAAATTCACCATTTATCTTCATATCTATAAAAATTATTATTCATACAAAGACTCTTAGACTAAAGCCATTATATAAATTAGTCATTTGACGTTGAAACTCATCGAACTTAAATTTAGCCAAGGCAAGATCACCACCAAAGGTGATTGTTAAACCTCAGTAGGGATATAGATAGGAAAGAATGGGATTTAGCTTTTTAATGTTTATGCAGAAATTTGAAAAATAAGATCACAATAAAATTCAAATACCCAAGCTATCCAAGTGATCAGCCCACTTCTGCAGCCATTCCGCACATTCATCTTCATAATCATGTAAGTTATACGTTCCTTCAATTCCTTTTTTTGAATGCCCCAAAACCGCTTCAGCAACATCCACAGGACACCCCAATCTAGACAATCCAGTCCTAACTGTCCGCCTCAAGTCATGCGGACTCCAGTCATCCATATCTGTTAACCACAACTGCTCAGGACGATATTTCTTATCCACTTTATCTGAATTCTTGAGATGCCACTTCATCTCAGTTAATGATTTTTGCTGAATTGGCAACCCAGTACGATATGAGGCAAATAAATAGACCTGATCGGGCTTATAAAGTTTTTGCAAAAAATTGACACATTGCTCAGAGAGCTGAACATATCTTTCCGTACCATTCTTAGAGGCTTTCAAATGCCATGTACGTTTATCAAAATCGATATCACTCCATTTAGCTTCACACAACTCCCCCGTACGGCAACCTGTCCAAAGTGCCAAATATAAAATACTCTTTTGGTTCGGAGTAAATCCCGATCTTGGTAGCCATGCCAATATTTTTTTTAATTCTTGATCATTTAAAACACGAGTACCTTTCTTACTTGTTACTTTCAGCCTTGATTGCTTAATGCTCATCTTTGCCAATAAAGCAGGATTAACAAAGGTAGAGGGAAACTTTTCTAGTCCAATAGCATACTCATAAGCCAAAGTTAATTCTGACATCACCCGACCAGCCTGCACATTAGAACCACGATCAATAATTTCTTTTACTAAATCTACGACATCTTTACGAGTAACATCTGTAGCAACATAATCTCCCAACACTCTTACAGCATCACCGTATAAAGTACGACGTGCTTCATCCTGACCTTTAGGTTTACGCACCCCTAAGACCTTTTTTCTTTCACCTGTTCGAGCATCTGTAATCCAATGATCCTCAATGACCTCTGTCAAATACATTTCAACCATTTCACGTACAGTGAATTGGGGCATTGTATTTTTTACAAGTTCTTGTTCAGCCTTAAATTGAAGTTTCTCCTGATCTTTTCTCTGCTTCGGACATATACCCTTATTTCTTTCTAGCTTTAAGTGGGCGAGTTCAATACGTGCTTCTGCTAGCGAAACGTGTGGGAAAGTTCCAATCTTATATTGCTTGATAGAGCCATCAACTGGGCTACGGTAACGATAAAAGAAAGTTTTAATCCCCGTTTTTCCGCAATGCACACGCAACCCTGTATTTTCACCGATATCTGCTTTATCAGGATCACCAACTTTCATCTTTTCAATTGCTTTGGCTGAGAGTGCCTTTTTTAGCATTGATTGTTGATCTATTGCCCGAACCATTTCAAACCTCACAGAAAGATTAAATTATTTGTTATCCTTTCAACCTGCCCTTGTTCCCATAATTATCATGGAACCATGGCTAGTTTAAACCATACAAACCTACACTAAAACCTACACTAATGTTTTAGCTTGGGCCATATTTGGTTAAATTTCTTCCTACGCCTTCGGATATTTCACTTATGATAGCTGTTGCTAAAGTCATTAAAAATAAAGGAGTTAAGCACCATGAACACCAATAATATCATGGCTGATCTATCTTCACACACACCAATGATGCAGCAATACTTACGGGTGAAGATGGAACATCCACATTCTTTAATGTTCTATCGCATGGGCGATTTCTACGAATTATTTTTTGATGATGCACACAAAGCCGCCAAACTCTTAGGCATTACCCTCACCCATCGAGGTAAAACCAGCGGCAAACCTATCCCAATGGCAGGCGTACCGTATCATGCTGCCGAAGGTTATCTCGCTCGCTTGGTTAAAAAAGGCGAAACCGTGGTAATTTGTGAGCAAATTGGCGAGGTAACAGGCAAAGGTCCTGTAGAGCGTGGAGTGGTACGGATTATCACCCCTGGTACGCTCACCGATGATGCCCTGCTCAACAGTCATCAATCTTCCAACTTGGTCTCTTTATGCTTACAGCAAAACCAAATTGGTATCGCGTTGCTGGATTTAAGTGCAGGGATTTTTAAAGTTCAGCAAATGGATTATTTGCCTGAACAACTCGCGATTGAACTTTCTCGTTTAATGCCAAGCGAAATTGTGGTCGATGAAGATATTGTCGATCCGAATATTATTGAACAGGTTAAAAAGCAACTTGACTGCCCTGTGACCAAACGCCCAAATGTCGATTTCAACCTAAACAATGCGCAAAAAACGCTTTGTGATCAGTTTGCTGTATCGACACTTTCAGGTTTTGGTATTGATCATTTGCCCTTAGCCAAAGCAGCAGCGGCAGCGTTAATACACTACGCCAAAGAAACCCAAAAAACGGCTTTACCACATATTCGCAGTATTCAATTAGAACAAAGCAGCAATTTTATTGCGCTTGATCCTGTGACCCGACGTAATTTGGAATTGGTTGAACCATTATTTGAACACGGCACTTCTTTATTCCAACTGATTAACGATTGCCAAACTGCCATGGGTAGCCGTTTACTGAGTCGTACCTTGATGCAACCTTTGCGTGACACGGCATTGTTAGATGCAAGACTGGATGCAATTCAAGCCTTAATACAAGGTTACCATGAGTCGCCTGTGCGTTTGGTACTGAAAGAAATTAGTGATATTGAACGTGTGCTGAGTCGTGTCGCACTCGGTAGCGCACGCCCACGTGATTTGGTACAACTACGTCAGGCCTGTGCGCAAATTCCCTATTTGCGTCATGCCTTACAGCCCATTGTTTCTGCACAACAATCCGCACTCATTCAAAACCTGAATGAAGAACTGGGCGATTTTCATGGACTGCATCAACGGCTGATGCAGGCAATTGTAGAAAACCCACCTGTACTATTGCGTGATGGCAATGTCATTGCAGAGGGTTTTGACAGTGAACTCGATGAACTACGCAAAATCCGTGATCATGCGGGGCAATTCCTGATTGATTTAGAAGTCAAAGAGCGCCAAGAAAGCGGTATCCCAACGTTAAAAATTGGCTACAACCGTGTCAGTGGTTACTACATTGAACTCACTCGCGCCCAAGCCGAGCAAGCACCTGAACACTATATCCGTCGTCAAACTTTAAAAAATGCAGAACGCTACATCACCCCAGAGCTAAAAAGTTTTGAAGATAAAGTCCTGTCTAGCGAGTCCCGTGCTTTAGCCCGTGAAAAGATGCTATTTGAAATGCTATTGGATGAATTACGCCAAGACATTGCTCAATTACAAATGATGAGCAGCGCGATTGCACAAATTGATCTATTGGCAAACTTTGCCCATCAAGCACGTTTACGCAATTGGGCACGCCCTGAATATAGCCCTGAAATTGGAATTAAAATTACTGCAGGACGTCATCCTGTTGTTGAGGCCTTGAGTAAAACCGCCTTTACACCGAATGATACTTTACTCGACTACAATCATCGTTTGGCAATTATTACTGGCCCGAATATGGGCGGTAAATCAACGTATATGCGTCAAACCGCACTCATTGCCCTACTTGGCTATTGTGGTAGTTATGTGCCTGCCCAAACAGCCGTATTAGGTCCTATTGATCGCGTGTTTACCCGTATTGGTTCTGCCGATGATTTATCGACAGGTAAATCGACCTTTATGGTCGAAATGACTGAGACTTCACAAATTTTACACCATGCAACCTCACAGTCTTTGGTGCTGATGGATGAAGTTGGTCGCGGAACCAGTACCTACGATGGCTTATCTTTGGCATGGGCATGTGTGTTGGATTTAAGCAAACGCATCAAATGTTTATGCCTATTTGCAACGCATTATTTTGAATTGACCGAATTAAGCAAAGAATCTGGGGTGGATAACTACCACGTAACCGCCAAAGAAATGAATGGCAACCTGATTCTCTTGCACAAAGTTCAACAAGGTCCTGCAAGCCAAAGTCACGGTTTGCAAGTGGCAAAATTGGCAGGCATTCCAGCCAATGTGATTAAAGAAGCGCAAAACCGTTTAAGAATTTTAGAAATACAGCAGCACAAAAATGTCAATTTAGCCGTTCAAGATGACCTATTTGCACCAGCAACAAGCTCAGCTGAACCAGAAGTGATTGAACGTGTAATAGAGGTAGAAAAACCATCACCTGCTTTAGATTTATTACGCAGTATAGATGTCGATAATTTAACGCCACGACAAGCGCTGGAACAATTGTATGCTTTAAAGGAACAATTGAACGCTTAGCCGCTGTTATTTCTAAAAAATTTGAGCTAAACAAAGACTCTCAATTGAGAGTCTTTGTCATTTATAAGTTTTTTTGATGGTTTTATCCCTTTTTTATCAAATTTAGCAGCACTGTCTATATCAAATATCAGTAAAAGCGATTGTTAGTTGTAGTGATTTTTGCCTAAAATAGACTATTCTGAATTAGAACCATATTTTTAGGTAGCTGTCGCCATGACATTTGTTGTCACTGAAAACTGTATTAAATGTAAATATCAAGACTGCGTTGAAGTTTGTCCTGTAGACTGCTTCTACGAGGGTCCGAACTTCCTTGTCATTAATCCAGACGAATGTATCGACTGTGCATTATGTGAACCAGAGTGTCCTGCCAACGCTATTTTCTCTGAAGATGAATTACCAGAAGGTCAGGAAGTGTTTATCGAGCTAAATGCTGAACTTTCACAGACTTGGCCAAACATTACACAAATTGGCGATCAACCTGCTGATCGTGAAGAATGGAATGGCAAACCAGACAAATTACAATACTTAGAAAAGTAAGTTCGTCTTGTTGTGAAAAAGATCAGTCCTGTGCTGATCTTTTTTTATACCTAAAACACACATTTGATTGCAATATTTTCAAATTTTAACCAGCATTTTCGATTAGAATACTGCCACTTTAAATAAATATCTGATTTGCCTAATGAAGAAATTTTTCAAGGCGCTGTTTTCGTTCAGCATTGTTCCCGTTATCTTGGTTGCCTGTAGTTCAACCCCAAACAGAACAACAACGATCACCACGCCCGATGGAAAACGAATTTTCATTCCTCAAGAAAAAATCACCTATGAGCGTCAGGTAGCACCTAAAATTGTGCCTTATTCGTATAATGCATGGGTGGCAGTGAGTGACAATTTACGCCAAGTTCGTGAATATGAACGCTTCTTGGAACACAACGGTGTTGGCAATATTATTCCAAGTTTTGAATTAATGCGTACCGCACGTGACTGGCAACGCTGTGGACGTTCGCAATTTATGATTCCAAGTCGTGAATTGTGGCAAAATCAGGTGCCTACCTTGCGTGTATTTAAATATTTGGTCGCCTCTAAAGTCTTAACTGATTTTGAAGTCACTTCTGTCTATCGAGATTTACCACTGAATCAATGTGCAGGTGGTGCGAACTCATCGCGTCACTTATTTAACTCAGCCATTGATTTTAGAATTGGGCCACAATTCCCGAATGCCGAAGACTATGCCTATATTGAAAGTACCAAATACAGACTGTGTCAGTTCTGGCAGCAATATGGTCAAAGTTTAAACATGGGCTTAGGCTTATACGCTTCAGGACAAATTCATATTGATACACAAGGTTATCGAACTTGGGGGCCAGATTTAAGCCGCCATTCATCTATGTGTAATTTCTAATTCAGTGTTGTTTAGAATTAAATCCTAAAGAGGTCAAATTGACCTCTTTTTTTATTGCGAAATAGATTATCACCTGCTCCATTCCGCGAATAAATTGCACTCTGAGCAGAAAAGTTTACAATGCACACATCGCAACAAAGGTGAGCACGCTATGCAACAAATGTGGACGGATATCGATCACTATATCGAATCACATTTAATTCCCGAAGACCCAGTTTTGACGCAAACTTTAGAAAATACCGATGCCAAAGGTTTTCCAGATCACCTTGCAGTTGCGGCAAATCAGGGCATGTTGCTACAAATGCTCATTCAAATGAATCAATGCAAACGTGTGTTGGAATTGGGCACATTCGCAGCTTATAGCACAATGTGGCTAGCACGTGCGCTGCCTGAAGATGGTTATATACTCACGATTGAAGGACGTGATACCCATGCAGCTTTGGGACAGGAAAATATTGACCGCGCTCAATTAAAACAAAAGGTTGAATTAAAAGTTGGTCGTGCTGCAGAAATTCTAAAAGCTCTGCCAGAAGATACTGAAGCTTTTGATTTTATTTTTATTGATGCCGACAAACAAAGCTATCCTGAATATTTGGAACTGAGTCTTAAACTTTCACGCTCAGGTACAATTATCTTTTTAGACAATGTAATTCGTGCAGGGGAAATTTTAAATCCTGACAATCACAAACCAAGCATTGAAGGGATTCGTGACATGTTCAAAGCCATGCAAAATCATTCGCGAATTTTATCGTGCACAGCATTACAAACTGTAGGCAGCAAAGGACATGATGGCTTTGCTTTAGCGATTGTAAAGTAAAGTCCACACAAGGTTAAAAAACAACCTAAAGCAATTTTACATTATATATTATAATGTTACATATACTGTCCATACAGTTATCCACAAATTATGCGGATAACCATGGACAGTCAGCAAGCATTTACATCAGTTCAACTAAACAATCTTTTGAAATGATCTTTTTTGAATCATTTACGATTTTTACTTTGCCACCATCAAAGGAACAGTTGAGTTACGGAAAATATTGGTGGTAATGCTTCCCAAGAAAAATTGATGAATTTTACTGTGGCTAAATGCCCCTAGTACAATCAACTGGATACCATGTTCACGTTGATAATCTAAAATATTTTCAGCTACATCACCATAACGATATTCAACCACCACATCTAAACCCGCTGCTGTTAAAAAATCTGCAGGTTCATTTAAAACTTCAGGATGATCGCCCACATAAAGCAAATGACATTGCAGTAATTTAAGCAAATCACTTTGTGCAATTCGCTTCATCATTTTGATGCAAGTTGGGGAATATTCATAAGCAAAAATAAAGCGGGTTGGTGCTTTAAAATGCTCTCCCACAGTCATCACGGTACAATTTGCACCACGAATAAAGTTTTCGACATTACTCCCTAAAGCCTTATTGCGTTCAGCAGATTTTTCGCCCACGCGTCCAATCACCACAATATCGTCTTCATTCAACACACTGAAGCTTTGTTCTAGAAAATCGCCTTTTTCTTGAATTTGAGTAGGTACAATTTCATATTTTTCCTGAATCATATTGGAAATGTGCTGCAATAAATTGTTGCTATAGTCGAGTGCTAATTCACTTTGTTTTTGTTCCAACTCAGCTAATTCTTTGAGTAACATCGCATTACTTTCAAAACCAATCACGCCACTAATTTCCCCCAAATGATAACTGGCGGGGTAATAATCCAAAACTTGTAATAACACCAATTCACGTTGAGTTTGTGTTGCAATCCACGCAGCAGCTTCAGCAAGCGCATTAATACAAGGCGAAGAATCAATACAAGCAATTACACGTTTCATTATTGCCTCTCTTACTGCCTTTTGCAGGCTATTTTTTAGTTGTTATTTTTAACTTAACACAACTCGTGTTGCAGGGACATGAAAAAATGTAATGAAGTTTAAAGATTTAGCCTTGCTGCATCGTATTTACTCACGATAACGAATCAATTTGGCAGGGTTTCCTACCACAATTTCCCGCTCCTGAACATCTTTGGTGACCATGCTATTCATACCAACGACTGCATGTGCCGCAATCTTCACCCCATCTTTAACACCAACATGCGCACCTAACCAAACATCCTTACCAACTTCAATGCCCTGTGAACGCACCGCTTGCTGATAAATGGGCTGATCCAAAGCCATGCCATGATCAAATGCATATAAATGACAATATGCTGCGATACGCACCTGATCATGAAGCTTAATTCCAACTCTGCCACCATCTAAAATACAGTGGTGATTAATCGCGACTTCATTGCCAATTTCTAAAGGGCCATGCAAAGTACAATCGGCTGCAATAAAGGTATTATCGCCAATACTGATTTTACGTCCTGGTTCTGCAAAAATATGTGCCAATGGTGAAATAAAACAGTTTTTGCCAATCTCTACCGTTTCCATTGCCATTAAATAAGCTTGATATTCCTGCTGCCAAGCTTCTGCCCAAGCACGATGTTTAGGTTTTAATGACCAATATAACCACGGCATGTAGTTTAAACGGTGTTTATGCTGCTCACGGTACTTCGATAATGGATCAGGTGAATTTGCTTCAGTCATCTTGATCATCCTCAAGGATTTTGAGTTGTTCACGCCCACGGCTAATATCTTGTAATTTTAGTTTTAAAGGGTCTATTTGATCGACTTGCATGAATGCCTTTACCAACACGCCTTCGGCGGTGTAGTCTTCGCTGTACTCAATCTGCTGACTATTTAGCTCGTATTGTAAAATTGCCCACTCATTAAAATGACAGGAAAATTGCACGGTCTTTTTTTCAATCAGTTCTATTTTTTCTGCTAGAGCCAAACATTGCCCTGCACATCCCCCATAGGCACGTACCAAGCCGCCTGTGCCCAATTTAATGCCGCCGTACCAACGATTCACCAACACCAAAACATTAGTCAACTCATTGCCTTCAATCGTGGCTAAAATAGGACGTCCTGCCGTACCTGAAGGTTCGCCATCATCATTAAAACGTAATTGATGCCCGATTTTCCATGCCCAACATTGATGTGTGGTAGATGAATCACGCTGCTGTTCCAAAAAAGTTTTTACCGCTTGCTCATTATCTACAGGCACAGCAATTGCCTGAAATCGACTTTTTTTAATTTCTTCTTCAAAAGTGATGGGCGCAGCAATGGTAAATGGCATAACACTCCAGATCAATCAACCAGTTAAATAAAAACTTGATAATTATAACGTGTTTAGCGCTCTAACGTATTTAGAGTTATAGCTTATTTGGACTGATAACCACCATGAAAAAACCTTCTATCCTCAAAGGTATAGAAGGTTAAATAATGTTTACACGACTTTCTGTTCTACAACTTATGCAGTAAGCATACGAAAACCAATAACGATTAGAACATTCAAGCTTTAAACAAAAAAGTCTTCACCCAAATAAACTTCACGCACAATTTCATTTTCCAGAATTTCTTGCGGTGTACCCTCTGCAATGACTGAACCTTCGCTAACAATATAAGCACGTTCACAAATGGCTAAAGTATCACGGACGTTATGGTCGGTAATTAATACGCCAATGTCACGATCTTTTAAGGTACGAATGATATCTTTAATATCACCGACAGAAATAGGATCGACCCCTGCAAAAGGCTCATCTAACAACATAAATTTAGGGTCTGCTGCCAAAGCACGGGCAATTTCTGCACGACGGCGTTCGCCACCCGACACACTCATCCCTAATGAATCTTTAATATGCGTGATTTTAAAATCTGCCAGCAATTCTAATAAACGCTGCTGACGTTGCTGTTTATTTAAATCTTTGCGGGTTTCTAAAATAGCCATAATATTTTCAGCGATGGTCAGCTTTCTGAAAATAGAGGCTTCTTGCGGTAAATAACCAATCCCCTTACGCGCACGTTCATGCATGGCAAGGTCAGATAAATCCAGTTGATCTAAATGGATTTCGCCTTTATCCATACGCACCAAACCCACAACCATGTAGAAACTGGTGGTTTTACCCGCACCGTTCGGCCCAAGTAACCCGACAATTTCACCACTTTTCATTTCAAATGAAACGTCTTTAACCACCCAGCGCTTATTATAGTTTTTGGCTAAATGCTTAATACACAAAGTCTGCTGACCGTGCTGGACGCTGTCCTGTGCTGCGCTCGTTTGATCCATTAATCACGCGCTCCCGGGAATGATTTTGAACTTGATGGTGGAATCACAATTTTTACACGACCCGCTTCAGAACCAGTTTTGTTCGGTGTACCAATCGCTTCAACATCGCCTTTGTTCATACTATAACGCAAGGTATTACCACGAATACTGGCTCCATCTTGCTCTAAAAGTGCGCCACCCGTTAAGGTGATAATGCCTGTTTCAGCATTGTAAACAATCTTTTGCGCCTGACCTTTGGCAAGCCCTTTGGCTGGATCAGTCTTTTGCTGGAATTGCGCAGATCTGCCCGTTGCCGTAATGACACTAATTTCTTTTTTGCTGTTCAGATTAGCAACAATCGAATCTGCCTGCAGTTTCATGGTGCCCTGTTCAATCACCACATTGCCTGTATAAGTGGTGACGCCAGTACGTTCACTAAAGGTCGCACGGTCTGCCAATAAAGTAATAGGCTGACTGCGGTCTGACGGAATTGCCCATGCACCTGCCGATGAAAGCACCGCCAAGCCCACAAGTGCTGCTTGTTTTATCAACGCTTTAGGAGCTGTAAGCTTAGATTTATGGTTCATACTTTCCTCGAATATTAAAAAATTCGTATTGCCCGTCATTTAAATTGGCTTTTAAGCCCTGACTGATAAAATCAGCCTGTGGAGATTGTACAGTCACTTGTTTTTCGGTACTGATTTCACGTGTTTTAGGAAACACATTCAACTCGACTGTTTCAAGCGTCAGTTTGCCTTGAGCGAGTAACTTGGTTGCTAGCACTTGATCTGACAACACAACCTTTTCATTGTCATTAAAACCTTGTGCCTGTTTAGCAAAAAAAGTGGCATCCACCGCGCCCGCTTTATACATAGAGGCATTCAAATTTTCCAGCTTAGAGGTTTTTTGCTGCATGTCTTGCTCTAAACGGTCAATTTGCGCACGCACATATAAATTGCCCTGCTCATCTGTTTGGGTCAGATGAATTTGCTCTGCACTATAAGTCATAGAGCGAGCAGCGTCAGTTTCCAGTTTTTTGCCTTTACCGCTGTAATAGTAATAACCACCACTTACAGCTGCAATTGCAATCGCAGTAACGTATAAAACTTTAGTATCCATAAGTGGGGCTGTAACTCAAACCTTTGAATGTATGACTTAATTAATGAGGGATGCTGAGATATTTTTCAAGTAAGCTTTGGTACACACCTTTGGCGGTTAAAATCATATCGCAGATTTCACGTACCGCACCGCGCCCACCCATGGCCTGTGTGACTAAATCGGCACGACGACGCACTTCAATATGTCCATTTGGCACTGTGACTTTCATCCCCGCAATCGAAAACGCTGAAAGATCAGGCCAGTCATCGCCCATATAGAGACAATCTGCAGGTGATAAACCTAACTTGGCACAGGCTTCCTGCAATGCAGTGCCTTTATCTTCACGTCCTTGGTAGACCAAATCTACACCTAAATCGGACATGCGTTTTTCGACAATATTACTTTTACGACCCGTGATGATAATGACTTTAACACCTGCTTGTTGCACCAGTTTCATACCTAAACCATCACGAATATCGAATGATTTAATTTCATCACCGCTGTTGGTTAAGGTGACAAAACCATCACTTAGAATTCCATCGACATCTAAAACCAAAGCTTCAATATGACGCGCTTGCTCTAATAAAATATAAGATGCCATTGTTTAGTTTACCCCTGCTTGAATCAAGTCATGCATACTGATCACACCAATGACTTTATTGGCATCATCCACCACCACAAACTGATTGATTTTACGGTCACGTAATTGCTCTAAAGCTTCAACTGCACGTGCTTCTTGTGAAATCGTTGCAGGATGTTGAGTCATCACTTGCCCAACTTGTAAATTCACATCAAAGCCCTGTTGTTTATCAATTAAACGTCGTAAATCACCATCGGTGAAAATGCCTAACAAGACGTCATTTTCATCGACAATTGTGGTTAAACCTAGACGTTTGTTTGAAATTTCGTATAACACTTTGTTCATTGGTGTATCTGGTGCAACTTTAGGTAATTCTGTACCGGTATGCATCAAATGTTTCACATGCAATAACAGGCGCTTACCCAAAGCGCCTGCAGGATGTGAACGAGCAAAATCATCGGCAGTAAAACCACGTGCATCAAGTAACGCTACAGCCAATGCATCACCTAATGCCAAGGTTGCAGTCGTACTTGAGGTTGGTGCTAAACCAAGTGGACAAGCTTCCTGAATATTGCCTAATGTTAAAGCGACATCAGCATTTTGTGGCATCGGCCCGCGATCATCACCGCTAATTGTGATTAGAGGAACTTCCAGATGTTTGATGAGTGGCATCAACATCATAATTTCATCACTTTTGCCGGAGTTGGAAATGGCAATTAAAACATCACCCCGTACCAACATTCCCAAATCACCATGCCCTGCTTCACCCGGGTGCATAAAGAAAGACGGCGTGCCTGTAGAGGCAAACGTCGCAGCCATTTTACGACCAATATGACCTGATTTTCCCATACCTGTGACCACAACACGCCCTTTGCAATGCAACATGATTTCGCAGGCACGGCTAAAACGCTGATCAATTTGCGTCGCCAAGACTTGTAATGCTTGTTCTTCTATTCTTAAAGTGTCTAAGGCTACAGATTGGAAATCAATGGTATTTGACATGTTTGGCATTCAACGTTCAACTTAAATTGAGTATTTTCTACACCTCAATAAAAGTGATTTATTGAAGCACATTTAATTTTCGCAATTTTAGCATATCTATGCAATTCTACACTTTGATTCTGCGTGTGTTTTTTGTTTTAACGCATTTTTGTATGCTGTTTTAATTAACTCGCTTTTTGACTCGAGTTTCAAATGAAAAACAATCATATTTGAGCTTAGGCTATTTATTTTATTGATTCAAAGTTGCAGATAAAGCTAAAGATAGAACTAGCTCAGAAGCATATTTCAACGAAAATGCTCTAAAAATTATGGATCAAACCCATCTATAAAGCTGACTGCAAGCAAGCTGTAACAAACAGCCATAAAAAAACGCTTATCTTTCGATAAGCGTTTTTTAAAATTTTGGAGCGGGAAACGAGACTCGAACTCGCGACCCCAACCTTGGCAAGGTTGTGCTCTACCAACTGAGCTATTCCCGCAATATTGAAGTGAATTATAGAGAATTTCATACAACTGTCAACTCTCTATGCTCCCAAGTGCTCAATTAATCAGCACGACGCCATACTGTACCTTGACGGGTATCTTCCAAGACCACACCTTGATCGAGCAAAGACTGACGAATTTCATCAGCACGGGCGAAATCTTTGGCTTTTTTGGCATCCTGACGTTGCTGAATGAAGTCTGCAATGGCTTGTTCAGATAAACCTAAAGCGTCCTGACCAATATCAGACTTCAGGAATTCGTCAACATCATGCTGCACCAAACCTAAAATATTGGTCAAATGACGCAAAGTCGAATAGTACACCGCCGCCTGATCTGCCTGCTGCTCTTTTACTGAACGGTTCAGCTCTTTATTGACTTCAAACAGAACTGCAATTGCTTCGGCTGTATTAAAGTCGTCTCGCATTGCGGCATTAAAACGTTCCACCAAAGCCTCATCTAACTGCTCAACTGTTTGCGTACCGTACGCTTGTTGATAAGCTTTAAATGAGTGATAGAAACGTGATAATGCGGTTTTGGCTTCTTTGAGTGCTACATCGGAGAAGTTTACAGGGCTACGATAATGCGATGACACAATAAAGTAGCGGATCACTTCAGGATGGAATTTTTCCATCACATCACGAATGGTGAAGAAGTTACCCAATGACTTCGACATTTTTTCGCCATCGACATTAATAAAGCCAACGTGCATCCAGTAATTTACATACTGCTCACCTGTTGATGCTTCAGACTGGGCAATTTCATTTTCATGGTGTGGGAACATTAAGTCTGAACCACCACCATGAATATCAAAATGATTACCTAAGCAGCAAGTCGACATCGCAGAACATTCAATGTGCCAACCCGGACGTCCATTGCCCCACGGCGAAGCCCAAGATGGTTCATTTTCTTTGGCATGTTTCCACAAAACAAAGTCAAATGGATGCTTTTTGTCGACTTCAACATCAACACGCTCAGACGCGCCCGCCTGCATGTCTTCTAGCTTGCGACCTGAAAGACGGCCATATTTGTCAAATTTTTCAACCTGAAAATAAACATCGCCATTACTTGCAGGATAAGCTGTGCCTTTATTGACCAAATTACCAATCATATTTTGCATTTGATCAATATATTCAGTGGCACGTGGTGCAGCATCAGGTTCAACACAGCCTAAGTTTGCCGCATCTTCATTCATGGCTTGAATAAAACGATCTGTTAAAGCTTGAATGCTCTCGCCATTTTCATTGGCACGTTTAATAATTTTGTCGTCAATGTCGGTAATGTTGCGGACATATTTCACATTCCAACCTTGACTGCGCAAAAAGCGAATGATGTAGTCAAATGCAACCATAACCCGCGCATGCCCGATATGACAGTAATCATAAACCGTCATGCCACAGACATACATGTCGATATGTCCTTCTTTACGCGGAACAAATTCAACTTTTTTTCGTTGCTCTGAGTTATATAGAACAAATGGTTGCATAGGTTTTCAAAATAGGTCTATTAAAAGATGCTCCATCTTAACCTAAGCATTATTTTTCATAAAGTTTTTCGATGTTTTTATTCTGTATGTGTCTGTGTGAAGAGAATATCGCGGATGATCCAAGCCTTCTCCCGAAGGAGAAGGAACTTTTTAATACCTGTACTTAGGCGTTTGCTGATCTTATACGGTTTGGCAAAGCTTATGCAGCATCACGTTTTTGTACCAAAATCGCGCCAACTGAATAGCCTGCGCCAAATGAACACAAGACACCATATTCACCGTTTTCGACTTCGTGTGCAGTACGGTGTAAAGCGATAATTACCCCTGCCGAAGAAGTATTGGCAAACTCATCTAAAATAATAGGTACTAAACCTGGTTGTGCTGCTTCTTTACCAACCACCAATTTCAAAATGAGTTCGTTCATGCTGGCATTGGCTTGGTGCAACCAGAAACGCTTCACCTCGGTTGGCGCAATCTGATTCTTTTCTAATTGCGCAGTAATCATTTTGGCAACTAAGGGGCAAACTTCTTTAAAGACTTTGCGACCATCTTGATGGAAGCGTTTATCGTCAATATCTGCATTTTCACTTAAGTTTAAAAAACCGAAATTATTACGGATATTATTCGAGAACTGAGTAAACAGGTTCATGTCCAAAATTTCAAAACCTGCTTTGGTTTCAGTGTCTTCCAAAATTGAAGCGGTTGCTACATCACCAAAAATAAAGTGGCAGTCACGTGAACGGAAATCGTTATGACCTGAGGTAATTTCGACATTCACCAACAGTACGCGGCGCGCACCTGCTTTAATCGCATCATGCGCTTGCTTAATGCCGAAAGTCGCAGCAGAACATGCCACGTTCATGTCATAGGCATAACCTTGAATACCAAGCGCAGTTTGAATTTCAATCGCCACCGCAGGATAAGCACGCTGCAAGTTTGAGCAAGACAAAATCACCACATCAATATCTTCTGCGGTCACGCCTGCATTTTGCATGGCTTGTTTTGCAGCAATTACACCCCATTCTGCTTGTAGCGAAATTTCATCATCCCCGCGTTCACGCAAATTTGGACGTAAACGGTTAATGTCCAGAATACCTGTTTTTTCTGACACGTAACGGCGTTTTACCCCAGAGGCTTTTTCGATAAAGTCAGCACTTGAGCCACGACGTTCTTCAAGCTCACCTGCTGCAATTTTGTCAGCATTGAGCTGATTATACTGTTCCACATAAGCATTTAAACTTTCGACCAACTCTTCATTGGTAATAACATCTTCTGGGTGATAAAGACCAGTACCTGTAATGCGAATGCCCATGTAAAACTCCTTCTAGAAATTACTAATATCTTAACTGATTCCGAGCTTTTCCCATACTTTTTGCAGCCGAGTTGCAGAAATTGGCATTTTGGTTTTCATGGGTTGAGAGAACAGCGATATGCGTAATTCTTCCACCATAAAGTACAATTCCTTGAGTCGGGCATCTTGTTTGTGTTTAAACAATTTGTCCATCCAAGGGTCAATTTGGGCGATGGCTGCATCGTCTCTTTGCAAGTTATTGGGTAAGCGGTCTAAACGTAATAATAACGCTTTCAAATAGCGCGGATATTCGCTCCACACCTCTACAGGCTTGCTATACACAAAGTCTGCCAGATGCATTAAGTCCAGCTGATCTTCTATATCATCCATATTTTTAGCAAAAACTGCTTCATCAAGCATAAGAAGCTGACGGCGGATGTCTTGCCATGCAATATAAATTTCATTAAAGATACGCAGCGTGGTTTGACCATGACTGAGGAAAGTCTTTTTTACCTCAAGCTGCAACTTTTGAAACTCTTCCAAGTTGACTGGTAAGTCACCAATAATGCTTTGCAATGTTGCATAGATCAACATTTGCTCAAGTTGAGCTTTATCACCCAAAGGCGAATACGCCAAAGCCAAGGGTTTATCAATTTGTTTTTTCAATTGGCGTGATAAATCACCCAATTGCACATATAGCAAACGAATCACGCCTTCACGGTGCTGACGAATCGCCTCACTCTGATCATTAAAGGTTTGAATCACCACACCCGATTCATCTTTTGGTAAAAGCTCTGCAAATGTTTTGCTTGGTACCAACGCCTGATATTGCTTAACCACTACGCCCGTAACTTTTTGCGAAGCTTCAAATACAAATCGTTCAGGAAAAGTTTGAAATTCTCCGTGCACCTGCTTTACAGGACTATGCGTTTCGGTATGGCAACGCGCTTTTAATTCAGATAAATCACGACCTTGCTCAATCACCCGCCCTTTTTCATCTAGCACTTTAATGAACGGCAATAAATACGCATCTACCCGCTCAAAGCTAAAGTCTTTTTCGGTGATGTGTTCAGCACGTAATTGAAATGCCAAAAAGCTAAAAATGTGCTCGCGTAAATTTACCGCATCAACACGTTGTAGCAACTTTCGAGCTGTGTCTGGAATAGGCACCAAATGACGACGCTTATCTTTAGGCAAAGTCTTGAGCAAGGCTTCAATTAAATTTTCACGCCAACCCAGAACACCCCACGACCAGATATTTTCATCGACCTGTGCCAACGCTTGCACTGGAATTTTAACGGTTGCGCCATCTTCATCATGGCTGGGGTCAAAACGGTAACTGGCCGCCAAGCGCAGCTCACCATTACGCAAATAGTCAGGAAATTGCTGCGTGGTCGGACGATCATTCAGCCAAAGTGCATCATCTTCCACAAATAAATAACGTGGATTTTGCGGCTCTACTGTGGCACGCCAATCTTCAAAGGAACGACGGCTTGCAACTTCTGCAGGTACTTTGGCGGCATAAAATTGATAAATAGTTTCTTCATCAACAACTAAATCACGACGACGTAATTTATCTTCAACCCGTTCCACTTCTTCCAGTTTAAGCAGGTTGTGTTTTAAAAATGGTGGGGTAATGCCCAAGTTGCCTGTGGTTAAAGCATCACGTAAGAATATTTCATGGGCGGCTTCCTGATCGACCTTTTCGTAATTGACAGGACGTTTCGGCTCGATAATTAGACCAAACAGCGAAATTTGATCATAGGCATTCACCACGCCTGCTTTTTTAGACCAATGTGGTTCAAAATAGTGATGCTTCAGCAAATCACGTGCAGCCAATATAATCCATTCAGGTTCAATTTTTGCCAAGGTGCGTAGATACACTTGCGAAGTTTCTACCATCTCAAATGCCATGACCCACGGTGTATTGGTTTTATGCAAAGTCGATGCAGGGAAAATTCGTGCTTTTTGTTGGCGTACTGCCATAAACACATTGCGCTCATCGGTTTTATTGGCAATAAAAGAAAGCAACCCTGTTAATAACGCCCGATGCAGATTTTCATAACTGGCTTTTTTCTCATTAAACGACAGTTTTAAGCCACGCGCCAAATCCACCAATTGTTCATGAGTTTTCTTCCATTCACGTAAACGCAACCAACTTAAAAAATGCTGACGGGCAAAAGTACGACGTTTGTTTTCACTCATGCCATCACGGTTTTCGTGTAAAGTTTCCCACAATTTTAAATAGAATAAAAAGTCAGAATCTGCTTCACGGAACAAAGCATGTTTTTGATCGGCTTGCATTTGTTTGTCTGCAGGACGTTCACGCGGGTCTTGTACCGCCAATGCCGCTACAATAATCAGGACTTCATTTAACACCCCAAAATGCGCACCGCCTAAAATCATACGTGCCAGTCTTGGATCAATCGGCATTTTTGCCATTTGCTGACCAATTTTGGTTAAGCTGCTGCCTTGAAGCTCGCCTTTATTAGCGGTGGATTTAGTGGAATTATTCGGATGATTGTCTCCCTTTTGCGTCGCAGAGCTACTCATTCCGTCTAAAAGAGGGGCTTTACCCGTCTCAATCATCGCACCCAGTTCAATCAACAGCTTACGACCATCATTGACTAAACGATGATCTGGCGGCTCAATAAAATCAAAATCTTCGAGCGTACCCAAGCCCAAACTTTGCATTTGTAAAATGACCGATGCCAAGTTGGTGCGTTTAATTTCAGGTTCAGTAAACTCTGGGCGACTTAAAAAATCTTCTTCTGAATACAGGCGAATACAAACGCCTGGTGCAATACGACCACAACGTCCTTTACGCTGATTCGCTGCTGCCTGAGATACTGCTTCAATCGGTAAACGCTGCACCCGTGAGCGATAGTTATAACGTGAAATACGTGCAAAACCGCTATCAATCACATAGCGAATATTGGGTACAGTAAGTGCAGTTTCAGCGACGTTGGTGGCAATAATAATACGGCGCCCGCCACCAGAAAGATTAAAGATTTTTTGTTGTTCCGCCAAAGCCAAACGCGCATACAACGGTAAAATTTCAGTATGACGCGGCCCATGCTTATGCAAGGTTTCTTGCAGTTCCCGAATTTCCTGTTCGGTACTGGCAAAAATTAGAATATCGGCATGTTCAGGATGACCTTTTTCCTGTGCATCGGCAAAGCATTCTTCTACCGCTTGCACCACTGCGCGTGGCAAGTTTTCTTCAAAGTCATCAAACTCATCATCATCACTACCACCAATGCTTAATTCAGAAATTGGACGATAACGTACTTCGACAGGATAGCTTCGACCTTCGACCTCAAAAATAGGTGCGCCGTTAAAATAGTTACTAAAACGCTGCACATCTAAAGTTGCAGAAGTGATGATGACTTTTAAATCAGGGCGACGTGGCAAAAGTTGCTTTAAATAACCCATAATGAAGTCAATATTTAAAGAACGCTCATGCGCTTCATCTATAATAATGGTGTCGTATTTGTTTAAATAACGATCATTGGCAAGCTCTGCTAACAAAATACCATCGGTCATTAAACGGACAATTGAATCTTGCGAACCCTGTTCATTAAAACGAACTTTAAAGCTGATGGACTCACCTAACTTTTCGCCAACTTCTTCGGCAATACGCTGCGATACACTACGCGCAGCAAGACGTCGTGGCTGAGTATGACCAATTAACCCCGTTAAACCACGACCTGCCAACATTGCAATTTGTGGTAACTGTGTAGTTTTCCCTGAACCTGTTTCACCCGCCACAATAATGACCTGATGTTGCTGAATTGCAGTAATCAACTGTTCGGCAGATTGAGTCACAGGTAAATCTTGATTCAACTTAATGTTGGGAATGCGCTGTGCACGCTCCAACACTTTTAAATTAGATTTTTCAAATAATTCCTGATATTGCTTTGGATTGGCATCTTTGCCTTTTCGTAGTCGATTTAAACGATGACGATCACGCGCCAAAACGAGGTGGTCTACATTTAAATGACTCTGCACAGAATACGCTTCCTAACCAAAACACAAACGCGTATTTTACGCTGTAATGCCTTTAAGCGAAAGAACAGTGATTTAGAATGCGTATTTAAAAAGTTTTAAATCCCCCCTTGAATTTCAAAATAGCATCCCCATATAGATGTATGTTCACCAATTGCTTGAAATGGGTTGTATTTGAACCTGAAAAATAGGTTGTCATGCAATCATCATCATTTTGAGGCCTAATAAAGACTCAATAATACTGTGATGAAAGTGTACGCTTTTTACATACTCATTTGTTTTTCCGATGCTAGTAATGTAAAAATACCATTTCAGCAATAAAACAAAATTAGATACTCTATTGCCAACGAAATACAAACCTTAATCATGGAGACAATGATGAGCTTAATTAATACTGAAGTTAAACCATTTAAAGCAAATGCATACCACAACGGTCAATTCATTGAAGTAACTGAAGCTGATCTTAAAGGCAAATGGTCTGTAGTATTCTTCTACCCTGCTGACTTCACTTTCGTTTGCCCAACTGAGCTTGGTGACCTTGCAGACAACTACGCAGAATTCCAAAAATTAGGCGTTGAAATCTATGCAGTTTCTACTGACACTCACTTCACGCACAAAGCTTGGCACGATTCTTCAGAAGAAATCAAAAAAATCCAATACGTAATGGTTGGCGACCCAACTTGGACGCTTTCTAAAAACTTCGAAGTATTAATCGAATCTGCTGGTCTTGCTGACCGTGGTACTTTCGTAATTGATCCAGAAGGTAAAATCCAAATCATCGAAATCAATGCTGGCGGTATTGGCCGTGATGCTCAAGAACTTCTTCGTAAAGTTAAAGCAGCTCAATACGTTCACGCTCACCCAGGTGAAGTATGCCCAGCTAAATGGAAAGAAGGTGATGCAACTTTAGCCCCATCTATCGACCTAGTAGGTAAAATCTAAGTTTTAGATTAAACCACTCAAAAAAACCACGCATATTTTGCGTGGTTTTTTT
This sequence comes from Acinetobacter sp. YH16051, assembly GCF_013417135.1. Taxonomy (NCBI): domain Bacteria; kingdom Pseudomonadati; phylum Pseudomonadota; class Gammaproteobacteria; order Moraxellales; family Moraxellaceae; genus Acinetobacter; species Acinetobacter sp. YH16051. Next base: position 145,074 of record NZ_VPEN01000004.1, read on the forward strand.
TAATCAGAACATCACCCTTTTCTACCTTATTTATTCATATTTCATCTCTAGAATAGAAAATGTAAAAACATTACAACACTACAATCGAATCTGTACCGGTAACAGTTGTGAGATTTATTTTTGAGGGCTGTTCTATGAAAAAATTATTTTTACTTTCAACATTAATAGCATTTTCAGTGCCAGCTTTAGCTGATTTCAACTGTAATGGCAGCATTAAAAATCGAACTATTGATGATAATGTCAAAGTGCATAAACAATGTGTTCTTGATCATGTGACTATTAAGGGCAACCTAATGTTGCATTCCAACTCACATACGGCAATTAAAAATAGTACGATTGATGGCAATTTAGAATCTAAAGGAAACTTTAGTCAGGTTAATGCACATGCCAACCGCATTGATGGCAATATCCAACTCGAAGATGGGCGTAACATCCAACTCACGTCAAACCGTGTAAATGGCAATATTCAACTTAAAGATAATTCAGGCTCAATCGTTGTAAAAAATAACCGCGTGAATGGCAATTTAGAATGTGAAGATAACCGCGTAAAACCGACTGGCGGCACAAACCGTGTTTCTGGTGACAAAGAAGATCAATGTCGTCATCTATAAAATCTAGTCTTTCAATCATTTTATTTAAATGAATGACTATTCATGTGCAAAGCATAAACACCACATCCTAAATGTGGTGTTTTATTTCGCTTCATAATAGTTTTGTCGTTTTTGGCACGTTTAGGTTGCGCAAAAAACTTATATTCAAAAGTTACAATTCTGTAATACTTTTTAGCAAGCACTTCACTTATGTTCAAAATAAGCAGATTTATTCTGTGAAAAATAATATAAAAAATAAAGGAGTTGCTTATGGGTAAAACACTTGCCGTGACATCCTGGACATACAGTGCATCTTCACGTTATTTAAAAATATTTTACGAAAATGGCTCTGGGGATTTATTCCATCCTGTACCACAATTTATTTATGACAACTTATTAAGACGCAGTGATAAAGCAGCTTTTGTGAGTAAATATTTAGCATACGATTTAAGCTTTAACCGTATTTCCATTCAATAATTGATTTTATTAAACTTTGAGCATCCACATAACGATCCAATCTAAAAATAGATTGGATCGTTTTAAATAGGTAAATAACTTCAAATATTAATACACTTCTTGAATCAATTTAAAGCGTTCCTGTTCACGGTCATCATCCAAAGTAATACTCTCCGTGAACATATCAAGCGGTCTGGCCCAAATAGAATAATCGCCATATAAGCATTGATAAACCACCAATTTCTCTTGGGTTTCACTGTGTGTAGCCACATGCAGCACTTGATACAATTGCCCTTTATAATGTTGATAAATCCCTTTTTTAAGCATTTTACAATCCCAATCTTACAGAATGGCATTACTGTACAATAAAAACTGTAACCATTCTCAAGATTTCACCTTATCAGAAAAAATGAATCGCATCGGCATATTTTTCTCTAATTTATCGTTCTAATCTACACAACAAAAAAATATCTAAACCCATTACATTATTTGAACAATTTTAAGCTTCAAATTGATTGTTTTTTGGTTATATTCGCATTATCCCATCTTAAGTGGATGTAAAAAAAGGAAACATGATAATGAATAAACTTCTTATTGCTTTAGGTCTTGCTGCCACTGTAGCACTTGTAGGTTGTGCAAAAGAAAAAGCACCAGAAACAGGGGCAACTACGGGTGAACACTTAGAAAACGCTGCGGCTCAAGCTGCACATGATGCCAAAGATGCAACACATGAAGCTGCTACTGCTACAGCAACTGCGGTAGATAACGCAGCGCAAGCAACTGAAAATGCTGCACACAATGTTGCAACAGCAACAGAAAACGCAGCTGATACGACTGTACAAGCTGCTAAAGATGCAACTGCTGCGACTGCAGGTGCGGTTGAACAAGGTGCTGCAAATGTGAAAGAAAAAGCACAACAATAATTTGATTGTATACAACAAAAACTCCTGAGCAAGTTCTCAGGAGTTTTTTATTCAGCACGATTTAATTAGGGTCTGTTGACAATTCGTCTATGTTTGCGACATGAGAGATATATCTCGCAAGGTTTTTTAGCTGATATAAGGCATGGGACAGGAAATTTACTCATTCTAAATGACTGGCACATAACGTAATAGCAGCAAAAAATATGCTTGTACCCTTGCGCAGCAAACAAAGCAGTGCTTTGTTTTTGCTCATGTGGCTAAAACTTTCACAGATTGCGTTATAAAACTTGAAAATAAACCCGTTATTCCCTGCGTTTCATGCCTAATCTGCTCAGTTTTAGCCTACAGCGCAAGCCATTTATGAAATATCAACAGACCCTAGTAAACCTAAATCCTGCCGCAACTATAACGCCGCTTTTAAATTACAACCATAGCCCATGGTCTGTTGTACTTGGCGGTAACTGGTGTAACGATTCAAAATAAAATCATAATAAGATTCTGCATTGGCAAAATTTTCAGCCAAATTTTCCTCCTCTGCACGCGGTAATTTTACATCTTTAAGAAAATCTAGATTGTTATGTCCTAAGCGATATAACTCAGCAAAATAACCATTCATCATATCGCAATAAGCAATTTTAGTCGGCTTTAAAGCAGTACTGGCGACCAAATGCTGATTCAAAGTTTGTAAGTTATTTACATCTAAAGGGAATTGATGCGCAAATGCGATATTTTCGACTTGTTTAAATTGTTTGAAGTCTTGCGCCAATTTGACATTTAAAGCATCTATACGCTGTTGTAATGCAGTCGCATCCTGAACCTGATATTGCTTTGGATCAATTTTTACTTGAGTTTGCTGTGGATTGCTACACGCACTTAATCCACACACCACAAGCAAACCACCATAAACGAAAGGCTTCATTAATTTACTCATCAATTCATACATCAGGCTTATTATGCCTGAAAGCATCTGCAAATTTAATGATATCGCTCATCTTAATATTTCATAAAGAAATGACGGATATGATTTGCCAATCTACCTAGAGTTGGGCAAAGTAGATAAAAACATGGAGTAAATAATATGACCTTATTAGAACAACTGAATATAAAGCATCCTATTTTTCTTGCTCCAATGGCTGGCGTTTCTACTCCCGAACTTGCAGCCGAGGTTTCTAATCAAGGTGGTTTTGGCTCACTCGGTTTAGGTGCAAACACGGTAGATGCTGCACGTGAGCAAATTTTACGCACTCAAGAACTGACTGATTTTCCATTTCAGGTCAATTTCTTTTGCCATGAATCAAGTCCACTAGATGAAGTCGCTGCACAAGCGTGGATTGCACATTTTCAGCCAATCTTTGAACGCTATGGCGCAACTGCACCGAGTCAACTAAATTGTATTTATCCAAGTTTTAAAGACCATGATGGATATTTAGATCTTGTACTAGAAACTAAACCACAAGCCGTCAGTTTTCACTTCGGGATTCCGCATGCGCATCAAATTCAGGCTTTAAAAGATGCAGGAATCATTACTATGGTTTCAGCAACCAACTTAGCCGAAGCTCAAGCCATTGAAGCAGCGGGAATTGATGTCATTATCGCCCAAGGCATTGAGGCAGGTGGACATCGGGGTATCTTTAACCAAACCTTTGATAGTGCAATTAAAACCAGCGATTTAGTACAACTAATTCGTGAACATTGTACCCTGCCAGTGGTTGCAGCAGGTGGCATTATGAATGGTCAGCAAGCACAGTTAATGCTGAAATTGGGCGCTTCTGCGGTACAGCTGGGTACAGCTTTTGTGCAATGTAAAAGTTCCAATGCCAATCCAGCTTATCGACAAGCTTTATTTCAGCAAAACATTACTCAAATTACCGACAGCATCTCTGGACGCTCTGCCCGTGGTTTAATTAATCATTGGCATACACAGGTAGATACACCAAATCGTTTAACTGTGCCCACCTATCCATATACGTATGATCTTGCAAAACAGTTGCATTCAGCAGCCGTCACACAAGGCGAGCAAGGTTATGCCCCTTTTTGGGCAGGCAGTAATGTCAGTCAGATTCGTGAATTAGAGGCCGCAGATTTAATTAATCAGTTGGTTTTGGAAATGATTCACGCACGCTAAGTTTACGTACGAAAAACTCAACTGTGTATCACGGTTGGGTTTTTATTTTGTATCTAATAAGTTCACCGCTTCAACCTGCACATCACTCATGATTTCACCATGCGCAAGTAGCTGATTAAAGTAATCTTCCACCACTTTATATTGTTCTGCAGTACTTTCTACTTGATACATACTTTGACGGAATTCATTACTTGAACGTAAACCTTTGGTGTACCAAGCAATATGTTTACGTGAAATACGACAACCTGAATATTCACCATAAAATTCATACAGCTCAGCTAAATGTCCAAGTAATACTTTTTGAACTTCTGCAATGCTCGGTGCTGCTAACAGCTCACCTGTTGCTAAATAATGTGCGATTTCCCGAAAAATCCACGGACGTCCTTGCGCAGCACGTCCAATCATAATCGCATCTGCGCCTGTATAGTCCAAGACATATTTGGCTTTTTCAGGACTATCAATATCACCATTGGCAATCACAGGAATATTGAGCATGCTTTTCACTTCTTTAATCAGTGAATAGCGTGCACGGTTTAAATACATATCTTCACGGGTACGCCCATGCAATGCCAATGCAGCAATGCCTGCTTGTTCTGCGCGTTTGGCAACCCGTAAAATATTTTCCTGCCCATTCAAAAAACCTAAGCGAGTTTTCAGTGTCACAGGCACATTCACCGCGGCAACCACAGTATCTAAAATGCGTGCCACCAAATCTTCATCTTGCAATAAAGCCGAACCAGCCAACTTATTGCAGACTTTTTTGGCAGGACATCCCATATTGATATCAACAATTTGTGCACCATTGGCGACTTGATAACGTGCGGCTTCGGCCAAATCATGCGGGTCTGAACCAGCAATTTGTGCAGAAATTGGTGCAAGTTCCCCATCAAAGTTGGCACGATACAAACTCTTTTTACTCATGCGCAAAGTTTTGTCAGAGGTCATCATTTCACTGACCGCATGCCCTGCACCAAAGTACTTGCACAGTGAGCGAAAGGGTCTATCAGTGACACCTGCCATCGGGGCAACGATCAAATTATTTGACAGTTGATAGGGACCAATATACATATATATTCTTAACTTTAACGATTGGCATAGTATACTGCATCTGCCCTTTGGGCTCATCCATTTGGAACGAGTTTTCCCTATACTATGAAAGACACTGTATTCACTTCTTTGATGAAACCCTTCAGCGTGCTTGCTTTATCATTAAGCTTGGCTGCCTGTGGAGATAGCGCATGGTGGTCTAAGGACAATGAGCCAACCCTTGAAGCAGAACAAATCCGCAAACTCATTCCGAATAGGGTCAGTGAGCGTAGTGCTTGGGCAAAAGATATTTACGATATTTCAGAGCAATTGGGCATCCCACAAACCAAAGAAAATATGTGCACCATCATTGCCGTGGTGGATCAGGAATCGAACTTTGTAGCCGACCCTCAAGTCTATGGTCTGGGTGAAAAAGCAGTTAAAGAAGTGCAAGACCGTTTGGATGAGAAATTTAAAGATAAACTGGGCGAAGCCATTGGTGGTACGGTTGCAGGCTATTTTCAGGATGTACTGAAAAACCACCCAAGCCCTGAAGATAACTATTTAAGCCAAATGCGTCGTGTGAAAACCGAACGTGAACTGGATGAATTGTATCGTGAAATTTTTGACTATATGGCCAAACATTATCACGTGTCTGCGCTAACAGGTGCTGCCAAACTGTTTGGACAAAATATTGGCGAAAAACTTAATCCAATTACTACTTTAGGCTCGATGCAAGTACATATTAGCTATGCCAAAGAGCATAAACGCCAAAGCGGTAACATCGCAGAGTTACGCAGCGATCTATACACTCAATATGGCGGATTATATTACGGGATTCATCGTTTAATGATGTACCCTGCCGATTACGATCAACCGCTATACCGCTTTGCTGATTATAACTCTGGCATGTATTCGAGCCGCAATGCCGCATTCCAAAGCATGCTAAATGATTTAACTGAAGCAGAATTAGATTTAGATGGTGATTTGCTACTTTATACTAAAGATGGTAGCGTGCGTAATGCAAAGAGTGAATCCGAACGTGAATTAATTGCTGTTTTTTCAAAACATAATATTTTAGTCACCCCACGACAAATTCGTGCAGACCTAAAAAAAGAAAAAGAAAAGAAATTTGAAGATACTGCGACATATTTAGCAGTCACGAAACTCTATAAAGCGCAAACGGGCAAAGAGCCATTTTATGCCATGATGCCGCAAGTGGTCATTTCAGGGCCTAAACTGAGTCGAGATTACAACACCAATTGGTTTGCTACGCGAGTCAATGGACGTTATAAAACATGCATGCAAAAAGCCAAAAATATAAAAATCTAGCCCTATTTGATTTTGATGGGACCCTGTGCAGCAAAGACAGTTTTACAGGGTTTATTTTCTATGCTTTATCTAAGCGGCATATTTTTAAGCAAGGACTTAAAATCTTGCCTTGGATTCAGGCTTACTATTTAAAAGTTTATCCTGCACATGCCATGCGCCCTAAATTGTTTAATGCTATGTTTAAAGATGCAAATACAGCTGAAATATTAGCACTTGCACAGCGCTACGCAGTAGATTTAATACATGATCTTAACCCACAACTATTACAACAATTAAAGCAGCATCAATTCAATGGAGATGAAGTGGTGGTTGTTTCTGCAAGTGTAGATATTTATTTACAGTATATTTGTCAGCAGTTAAATGTCGCTTTGATTTGTACTGAAACAGCAATTGAAAAGCAGCAATTTACAGGGCGATATTCAACACCTGATTGCAGTCAGGAACAAAAGAAAATACGGATTTTAGAACAATATGATTTAGAAAATTATGCTGCTATTTATGCGTATGGTAATAGTGATGAAGATGATGCCATGCTGAGTTTAGCGACTTATTCTTATATGGTGGGTAGTGATCATTCATTGCCAGAAATTGTAACTTATAAAAAACTGGCTTGATTTTGATGAATGATATAATAAAACCACAATTTGAATTGTGGGTTTTTTAAGTTACATGTAGCGGATGCCGCCTATGGTGATTACTTTTTTATACCCAGAATAGAAAATAAAAATAGAGTTTTCTCTTAATAAAATAGCTGATGATTCTGCATAAAAATAACGACTACAACACCTAAAGCAATAAAAAAGGTGACACTTTACAGCATCACCTCTAATTCAAAATAGAAGTATAGTTTTAAACCAAGATCAATCACTTAATCTATTCGTACTAAACAACTCATTTGTAAGTCACTTATTTCTTAAACGGAAAAGCATATTTCACAATACGTTTAAGCACACTGCCATACTGTTTAACTAAACTTGCATTGTTGTAGTTCAAGCCATACTTTTCACACACAGCTTGTACTTTTGGCGCCATTTTACGATAGCGACGTGCAGGAATATCTGGATATAAATGGTGTTCAATTTGATGGCTTAAATGTCCTGTCAAAATGTGGAATGCTTCAGAACCTGTAAGATTCGATGAACCACGAATTTGACGCATATACCAGTGACCACGGCTTTCGTTTTGCATCACAGACTTTGGAAATACTTCTACATCCTTAGTAAAGTGGCCGCAGAAAATAATGCTGAATGTCCAAATATTACGAATACCATTCGCAACCAAGTTCCCTGTAAACACTGGTAAAGCCGAAGGGCCTGCAATCAATGGAAAGAACACATAATCTTTAAACAATTGTTTTCCAATTTTCTTCTGCATAGGTTGCCATTCTTTTTTGGCTTGGGCTTTGCTTTTACGGCCATTCAAAATTTTACCAATTTCTAAATTCTGAATGGCAACACCCCATTGGAACAGTAAGCAGAAAGGAATACTGTATAAAGGTTGCAATAAATAGCCTGATCTCCAGCGCTGTTCTGGGAACAAACGCACCAAACCATAGCCAATATCATCATCCATACCTTTAATATTGGTATAAGTATGGTGTTTAAAGTTATGGGTTTGACGCCAGTTGTCTGAAGTACCTACCGTATCCCATTCATAACTTGCACCATTGAATTTAGGATCATTCATCCAGTCATACTGACCATGCATGACATTATGACCTAATTCCATGTTTTCCATAATTTTGGCAAAGCCTAACAAGCCTGTACCCAAAACCCATGCTGGCGGGAACCATCCTGCGAACAATAAGGCACGACCTGCCATTGAGCTATAACGAATGGTTGAATAAACACGGCGGATGTATTTAGCATCTTTTTCGCCAATATCATCCAAAACTTCTTGTTTAATGGCGTCTAATTCACGTGCAAGCTCATCTAATTCAAATTGAGTGAGTTCACGGTTTTTAGGATTGCGGAAATATTCTATTTTTACTGGCATATTCATAATCGGAACTCGCTTATAAATCAATAATTAAATCGGTTTGTGCTGAATTGACGCAGATTTTCAATTGGTTATTCGGTTCGATGTTTTGAACACCATCGACCAAGTTTTTAGTTGAACCTTCAGCCTTGTTGCATACGCATTTATGGCAAATTCCCATACGACAGCCGTATTTAGGTTTAATATTTTGCTGTTCCAGACTTTCTAAAATGGACTTGCCTTTTGGAATAGTGACAATCTTTTTCGATTGAGTCAGTGTAACTTGTACCAAACCAACATCGTCACTTAACACAGGGGTCATGCTAAAAGCTTCTGTTTTCAGCAAAGCAGCTTGTGCAAATAATTGTTCAGCTTGCGTGGTAAAACCCGATGGGCCACATGCAAACACTGCACTTTGCTCGATTTGTGCCAAGTCTTGTAAATGTTCTGCATTTAAACGGCTGTGCGCCACACTCGGCTCTTGAGTATAAAACACTTGAAATTTAAAGTTTGGATATTGTTGTGCCCATGCTTCAAACTGTGCTTTAAATGCTGCGTCTGCAAAGGTTTTTACCCAATACATTAAAGTTACTGGAGTGCTACCAAGACGACCTGATTTCGCCATGTCTTGTAGCAAACTATACATTGGTGTGATACCACTACCCGCTACCAATAGAATTAAAGGCTGGGCTTGTGCAGGCAGTTGCATATCACCATAAGGCGCACCAAATTCCAAAGTATCACCAACTTTGGCTTGCTCAACCAGCCATGTGCTGACTTTGCCCTGATCAACTTTTTTTACCGTCAATAAAACGTGTTGTGCATCAAGCTGAGTCAAACTATAGGTTCGCTCATAGCGTACGCCTTGAATTGTCACATAAACAGGATGATGCTGCCCTGCTGCGCCAATTTGGAATTTTTTATTGAATTGCAAAGTAAAGCTCACTACACCTTGTGCAGCGGTATCTTTTTTTACAATTTTGCCGAGTGACTGATTCACCGACCATAATGGATTAATTTTTTGCAACCAGAAATTGGCGGCATAAGGGTCTAGTACTGCAGTTGCAATACTGGTTAAGGGAGATTTTCTTTTTTCAGTTAGCTGCATGATTCAGCACCACCCGATGAAATTTTAATTATTATACACATGTATATATATTTGTATATACACCTGTATTGTTTCTAATCATTTCACAAGTACTGGCGCAACCGCTATAATGCCTCTAAGCTTATAAATTATTGAAAATATGACTCAGCCTGCCATGAAAACAAACCATGATGTGACTTTTCCAGAATCTGAAACGGTTCATGAGCCTCTTGTCGTGCGTACGGTTGGGCGTAAAGCTACCATTACCAAACAAGAATTATTTCAGGCAGCATTAAATTTAATTGGCCCACAAAAAAGTATCGCATCTTTAAGTTTACGTGAAGTTGCACGTGAAGCAGGCATCGCACCAAACAGTTTTTATCGTCATTTTAAAGATATTGATGAACTCGCGATTGAACTGATTGATCGTGCAGGTGTGGTGTTGCGTCAAATTCTGCATGAAGCACGTTTAAAAGCATCTAAACAAAACAGTATTATTCGCAGCTCGGTTGAAGTATTTATTGAACAATTAGATACCGATGAAGGCAATTTAAGTCTGCTATTACGTGAAGGTTATACGGGTTCAACCTCTTATAAGCTAGCTGTTGAGCGCCAATTGAATTATTTCCAGCAAGAATTGCAGGATGATTTAATTCGTTTAGAACGTTTAAATAACAGCAAGTTAGCGCATCCCGATATTGTCGCAAAAGCCATTACCCAGTTGGTGTTTAATATGGGCGCTAAAGTCATTGATATGCCTGCGACTGAACGTAAAGAAACCGCTGAACAAACCATGACCATGATTCGCATGATTTTAGAAGGTGCGCGTCATTTGGATGAAGGGAAGATTCGATAAACCCAAGTTTATCCCTTCTCTATCAAAGCAGCTTTAACCACATAAATCTGCTTTTTTTTATTTTGGATGCAACCACTTTGCTTATATAGTTTCTGTGTACTGAAAATCAGCACGTCATTTTATGACGCTGAAATTCGACAAGTGATGCTGAGTTTTTATAATCTAAGGATTAATAACAACAAAGCAAAGGCAAATCAATATGCTATTTCTTGATGATACGGCTCAGACTGAACCACAACGCAAGATTACACTCGATTTATCACAAGATGCCGCCACTATACAGCAGCACATTGTCGCGCTCAGTCAAAAATATCAACCTGAACTAATTGTTGCCGAAGGTCTTGAGGCAGATTTTATTTTAGAAAGTTTAACTGAAATTCTGCCACACTGCGGTGGAATTGCGCTCAAACACCCTACCGACAATGTTTCACTCGAAAAACTGCAACATGCCTATCTGCAGCGTGGTAAACAGCGTTTTTATGAGGTGAGAATCATGTTGTTACAGACACATCCTCAATTTAAGTCATTTAGTAGACCTCTTGCGAAAGTAAAAAATGCTTCAATATAGATTTCATGAGATATGAGAAATTAAACCGTTTTTCAGATTCTGAATTTAAGCGCTTGGTTGGTGTACCTCGACCAGTTTTTACTGAAATGGTCGATGTTTTAGAAAAAGCAGAATCACTTAAAAAGAAATCAGGTCGTCCTCATACTTTAGCTATAGAGGATCAATTGTTATTAACGCTCAATTACTTACACAACTACAGCACTCAACTAGAATTGGCAGCATACTACCATATCGCTGAAAGTAATGTGAATCGAACCATTAAAAAGGTTGAAGATGCTTTGATGAAATCGAGATGTTATACTCTGCCAAAACGAAGTATTACCACAGCAGACGAACACTTTAACTGGGTCATTATTGATGCGACAGAATGTTCAATAGAACGCCCGAAAAAAAAACCAGAGTAAGTTCTACAGTGGTAAAAAGAAGAAACATACACTAAAAACCCAAGTGATCTATCATCCGCAGAGCAAACAAATCATAGGGATCGATGTATCAAATGGCAGTCAGCATGATATTAAACTGGCAAGAAAAACGGTTAAGAAGTTTAAACATTGTGAATATGTTCTGACGGATTTAGGGTACTATGGATTAGAACAAGAGGGGTTTAAGTTATTGATGCCAATCAAGAAAAAGAAGAATTTACCTTTATTTGATGCTGAGAAAAAGTACAATAAAATGCTTGAAAAAATACGAGTTGTGATCGAACACATCAATAGTCAATTGAAAACATTTAGAATATTAAGTGAACGCTATCGAAATAGACGGAAAAGATTCGGTTTACGCATTAACTTAATCGCTGCACTGGTAAACCGAATTAACTTGCAATAACGACTTTCGCAAGAGGTCTAGTGATTTATTTTATATGATGCAACCCGATGACAATTTTGAGGCAGAAGTTGAATATTTGCTTAACACATATTTTCTAATAGGCAATAACAACGCTGACTAAATAACTAAACGGCAAAATAATTCAATAAAATCTCAAAAACAAAGCGCCCGAAGGCGCTTCAACATAGATACAACATATTCAGATTTAAAATCAATCGGTTATGGCTTTACCACCACCATCACCTGAATTGCTTCAGGCGTGACCGACAAACCATCTAATAATGCAACACCTTCTTTTTGCAATTTCTGTAAACGTGTAATTTCATCTTCACGAATACTTGGGTTAAATTGCTTCAAATAGCTTAAACGGTCAATTTCATATTGCCATTTTTTGCTATATACATCTTTAGCTTGTTGCTTAAATTCAGGCAATGCAGCTTTAGCCAACTCCAAAGCCTGTGTATAACGCGCTTCAATCGCGTCACGGCGTGCTTTCACCACTTGACGACAACTGTTGCCATCTAAATGATGTAAATAAGGTTTTAAAATTTCAGGGGCAATTTTTTGCGATAAATCCTGCCCTTTTTCGCTCAATAAGACACGAATGAGTTGCTGTGGCAAGCTTGATGGCAAATTCAGGGCTTTAGGTGCAATGACATCCACTTTGAACCAGACTTCGAGCAACACAGAACCTTGTGGCAAAGCGGCAGATTTTAATACCGCAACGTTGGTGCTACCAAAACCTTGTGTATTGATCATTTCCATCACGCTTTCTGTGAATGGATGCTCTAGGGTCAAATACTGTGCATCTTCACGAATTTGCGCCTGATCCCGATAGAACGTCGCGGTCATGCCTTCTTCGTCTAAGGTCAAACCTTGCACTTGCATTTGATCAGTTGGTTTAATAATCACCGTGCCATTGCTTTGTTCATCGAAGTCAATATTGGTCGATGCCATAAAGCGCTTCATAAACATAGGCAACGTGGTATTGTCGTCGTAATCTTCTAAAGCTTGTACAATTTCCTGCGCCACCACAGGACGGCAAGAGTTGTATTCCAACAAACGATCTCGACCCGCTTGAAGTTCTGCTTCCAAAGCTTCACGCTGCACACTGACTGCTTCCAGTAAATCTTCAAACTGTTGTCCTAAATCTGCAAGTAAGCAGTGTTTTAAATCGACAATAAAGTTTTCCTGCAAGGTTTGTGCAGTGGGTGAAATATTGCTGAAAATATTGAGTGCTTCGTTATACCAACGGAACATACGCTCTTGCGCAGTCCCCACCAAATACGGCACATGAATTTGAATACGGTTTTCTTGACCAATACGGTCTAAACGACCGATACGTTGTTCTAACACGTCGGGATTGGCAGGTAAGTCAAACAAAATCAGGTCTGATGCAAACTGGAAGTTACGCCCTTCTGAACCAATTTCGGAACACAATAAAATTTGTGCACCATAAGAATCTTCTGCGAAATATGCTGCCGCTTGGTCACGTTCTAACAAGCTCATGCCTTCATGGAACATTGCAGTACGAATACCTGCATGTAGGCGCAGCGCATTTTCAAGGGCTTCTACCACAGGGCCGCTACGCGCAATTAAAAGCACTTTTTTATGTTTTAAGTCGCTACGCAAACGCTCCATTAACCACATTACACGCGGGTCAGTTTCCATCCAACTGCCATCGAGCTGTGCTTCTTCTGGCCACATTTGTTCACGTAATTTACCATCTTTAGACCAGTTTTCTGGCGCAGGTAACGGCGCAGGCTGACAATCACGACCTGGGAAACCTTGAATTGCTTCACGGGTATTACGGAACAAAATACGCCCTGTACCATGACGGTCTAATAATTCGTGGATGGCACGGAAACGCTGCTCTGGGTTATCTTCAATGCGATGTCCCAACAAGCCTTCCAGTGCAACCAAATGGCTTTCTTCCAATGCGGCATCTGACATTAAGACTTCGGCAATTTTTGCCGTATGTTGATATTGCGCTTCTTCATCCAAGAAACGGTCTAGTGAACTAAAACGCTGCGGATCGAGTAAACGTAAACGCGCAAAATGGCTTTCTACACCCAGTTGCTCAGGCGTTGCTGTAAGCAATAACACCCCTGCGGTTTGTTCGGCTAATTCTTCGACCAGATCATAACGGTCATTACCACCTTCTTCTTCGCTCCACATTAAGTGATGCGCTTCATCGACCACCAGCAAATCAAAACCTGCTTCTAGGGCTTGTTCGCGTAAGTCATCGTGGTCAATCATTAAATCGACTGAAGCAATGATGCATTGTTCGGTCAAGAATGGATTCAGGTCAGGATCGTGTTCTTTAATAGATGCCGTACGGGTTAAATCAAACAAAGAGAATTGCAGATTGAAACGGCGACGCATTTCAATCATCCACTGATATTGCAGCGAATCAGGTACCAAAATCAGGATACGTTCCGCACGTCCTGTTTTGAGTTGCTGATGGATGATCAAACCTGCTTCAATGGTTTTACCTAAACCAACTTCATCTGCCAATAAGACACGTGGCGCAAAACGCTTACCGACTTCATGTGCAATATAAAGTTGATGTGGAATCAAACCTACACGCGAACCCACCAAGCCGCGCAGTGGGCTACTTTGCATATTGGCTTGCATCAACAAGGCTTCAATACGCAAGTCGTACCATTCTTTATAGTCAATTTGGCTAGCAAGCAAGCGGTCTAAGGGTTTTGAAAGTTGGATACTTGCACCAATACGGGTTTCATTCAGTGATTTCTTTTCTTCACTGCCATCTTGCAAACGACGCACTACGTTATAACGCAATACGCCATGACGGTCTTCGACCGATTCAACCGTCCACACATTGCCTTCTTGGTCTTGAACTTCATCATTTACATTAAAAATGATACGCGATAAAGGTGCGTTATTGCGTGCATAGACACGGGTTTCATCACTTTTAGGGAATAAAATGCTGACCGATCGCTCATCTACATCAATCAGAACACCAAGTCCTAATTCCGTTTCTGTGTCTGATAACCAACGTTGACCAATAGCAAACTGCTGCAATTTTTCCACCTTTATTTAGAAGTTAGGACGTATAAATTTTTGCGCAAAACCTGCTGAGTATTTGAGCAAAAATTCAGGGCGTATAGCAATATATTTTGACATAAAGCGCACTAAAAAGAGAGCCTAAAGCACAGGCTTTGCGTAATCTTTTTCGCTTAAAATGGGACTGGGCAAACAAACTGTACACGTTGCTCAGTTTGTGGATGTAGAAAACTCAATTCTGCTGCATGTAAACACAACCGAGGCATGAGTTGTTGCTGTTCGGGCGTGGCATATAAAGTATCACCAATAATTGGATGACCTAAATATTGCATATGCACTCGCAATTGATGCGAACGACCTGTAATCGGCGTCAGTTGCACACGAGTCACAATTTGCCCCTGCAATTCAAATTGCTCCAATGCACGCCAATGCGTTAACGCAGGTTTGTTATGGGTTGCATCGGCAATGTGTAATGGAGGATGTGCAGGATCATAGACCACAGGCACATCTACAGTGCCTTCACCTTGCAGTTGCCCTGCCACCAATGCCTGATAGGTTTTATCGGTTTGGCGTTCTTGAAACTGACGCGAAATTTGTTTTTGCGCCCATTTCGTGAGTGCAAATACCAAAATACCCGAAGTATCACGATCTAAGCGATGAATCAGCAAAGTGCGCGGCTCAATTTTAACTAGACGACTCATCACACAATCTTGCAAATCTGCTGTTTTACCTGGAACGGTGAGTATGCCAGCGGGTTTATGTATCACCATAAACTCATCGTCACGATGAATCAGGTGTTCGCTTAGAAAATTACTCAATTTCAATTCCGGGCCGATCGTGAAAACAAGGCGGCAATAATAAAAAGCCTGACACAGAATTACAATGCAAAATACATCAATTCCCGATGAATTTTCCGATTTACATTCCTTAATCAGACAATCTGCTGAATTTTAAATCAGCCTGCTTTTAGAAATGTGGGTTTTATAGCATGCAGGAGGCTTTGTTGCATAAATATTTTTTAAGATACTGTTTTAAAGGTTTTTAAAATTTGGATAGAAAAATACAATGAAATCATAGTGCAAGATAGTTGCACAACAAAGCCGTTCTGAAGCTATATCTTTGATGGCGGGAGCAAATGAAGTAATAGGATTCATATTTAGTTTGACCAGGCTATTTTAGTGTTTAACAAGACGCTGATCTAAGCCTTTGATATTAAATTGAAGAGTATGTCTTCAATTTAACCTAAAGCATAGATATTTTGGAGATATCTATGCCTTTTAGGACAGTGTTAAGCAGAGGTCAAATTACGCCTTCATTTCCGCAAATGTTTCTTTTGCAGCTTGAATGGTGTAGGCAATATCTTCATCACTATGCGCAGATGAAATAAAGCCTGCTTCAAAAGCAGATGGCGCCAAGTTCACACCACGTTGCAACATTCCGTGGAAGAATTTACGGAAAGCATCGACATCGCAATTCAGCATAGAATCAAAACTGGTGATGTCATCTTGGTCAGTAAAATACAAACCAAACATCGCACCGACTTGTTGCGTCTTGAATGGGATACCTGCTTCATCTGCCGCAGCTTGTAAGCCTGCCAATAATTTTTCCAATTGCGCAGTTAAGTTTTCATAAAAACCTTCGGCACGTAAATGTTTAAACATTTCAATGCCTGCACGCATCGCTAATGGGTTACCCGACAAAGTACCTGCTTGATACACTTTACCTAATGGTGCAATACACTCCATGATTTCGCGTTTACCACCAAATGCACCTACTGGTAAGCCTGCACCAATAATTTTACCGAGTGTGGTCAAGTCTGGTTTAACATTATAATGTGCCTGAGCACCGCCCAAGCTAACACGGAAACCAGTCATCACTTCATCAATGATAAAAACTGCACCGTGTTCATCACAGACATCACGAATCGCTTGCAAGAAACCATCAATCGGTTTAACCAAGTTCATGTTGCCCGCAACAGGTTCAACAATCACCCCCGCAATTTCAGCACCAAACTTTGCAAAACATTCTTTTAAAGTGGCGATATCGTTATAGGGCAAAGTCAACGTGTGTTTGGCAAAATCGGCAGGAACACCCGCAGAAGTTGCTTCACCTTCACCACTGGTTAAAAGTCCTGAGCCTGCTTTGACCAACAGCGAATCTGAGTGTCCATGATAGCAACCTTCAAATTTGACGATTTTGTCACGACCTGTATAACCACGCGCCAAACGAATTGCGGTCATGGTGGCTTCTGTACCTGAGTTGGTCATGCGAACCAACTCAATTGAAGGCATAATTTCGCAAATAATATCGGCCAAAGTCGTTTCATGCACCGTTGGCGCACCAAAACTCAAACCATCTTCAGCTGCAGCTTGCACCGCCTGAATAATAGCAGGATGGGCATGACCTAAAATCATTGGTCCCCAAGAACCTACATAGTCGACATAGCGTTTGCCATCGACATCGTACAAATAAGCACCTTTGGCTTTTTCAATAAATACAGGGGTTCCGCCTACCCCGTTAAATGCGCGTACAGGTGAATTGACACCACCTGGAATATGCTTATTGGCTTGTTTAAACAATTGTTCTTGCTTTGGAGATAAGCTCATGGAGGCACTCAACTCAAAAAATAAAATAAAAAATTAGCTGTCTGCTTTAAGTGTCTGCTTTGAAAAGTGCAGACCAATCATAAACACGCTGTGCAACAGTATGCATCGGACGTCTTAATATATCACTAATCACTGCACATAAATCTGCACCTGCTTCAATGACAGGCTGACTGTTTTCAACAGTTAAACCACCAATCGCGCAAATTGGCACATTGAGTTGTTGCTTCGCCAGTGTGAGCGTGTCTAATGTAAGTGTACTTGCCTCAGGTTTAGTTTCAGTTGCATAGACTGCACCAAAAGCCACGTAGTTTGCACCATCGGCAATGGCTTGCTCTGCCAATTCAATCGAGTTATTACAACTGCGACCAATCAATACATCTTGTGGTAAACGTGCAACCGCTTCAACAATAGAGCCATCTTCTTGACCCAAATGTACGCCAACACCATATTTCACTGCAGTTTCAAGATCATCATTAATCACAAATGGCACTTTGTATTGATCACACATCGATTTCATATATTCAATTTCGTATGCCTGCTGAGCTTGAGGCACATTTTTACGGCGATATTGCAACACCGCGACTTCATAAGTTGCCATCGCCCCTTCTAATTTTGCCAAAAGCAGTTCGATAGGATCATCATTGGTAATCAAATATAAACCGCGCATAATCTCAGCCACAAATAATACAAGGTCTGTATTATTACACATTCAGGCGGCATGTGTCAGAACCTCAGGCTCAACAAGTTTTTTTATATAGGCTCTATAAGCTTCTATTTTGTTTGGGTTTTATTGAGTCAAAAACTTAAAAATACCAAATTCTAGTGATAGCGCTAAAAGATAGATTTAGCTTTAATTGAACTGCGCAAAACAAGAACTGCAACCAGTTCAATAAGATATGGATTTTAAAATCCATACGGGTGACTACAGCGAATAACGACATATTTAGGTCGCCCATTTAGACACATGATCATTTGTGCCAGAGCGCATGTGGGGATGCGACAAATGATCATGTGTCTATATTTTTTCATGCCGCTCTATCAGTAACCTGCTTGCTCTATATCCTTGCTTAAAGATGAATGATTTCTGATTTAACACCATTCTGAATATAATTTTTCACATAAAAAAAGCCTAGAGAAAGGTCACTCTAGGCTTGGAAAGTCACAAACTTTTATCAATAAATTTGATGACACATTATTAGAATATTCACTCTATCATTTCAACAAAAAATTAATTTTATTTGTACATTTTTTATGAAAATAATCACATATCGTCTAGTTTTTGCCTAAACGGTATAACTAAGCGCTCAATTCAACTTGGAATTTTATCTTTAGCACGATCTTGCAAACTTAAATGACCACGCAAAACATCGGCAAACATCCGCCAGTCTGAAATAAAACTATACACAGGCTGTTTAAAACTGGCAGGTTTATTTTTTTCAAAAACAAAGTGCCCGACCCATGCACAAGCATAGCCTGCCAGCAAACCATAGAGTACATATTTGACTTTTTTATGGCGTATGGCTTTACTCACACAATATAAACCGATACTACTGCCAACAACGTGCAAACGACGGCTCATAATGTTGCGGTGTTCAGTTAAATAAAAGCGATAAAATGTTGAATAATCCTGAATTGGCAATTCAAACTTGGGATCTGGTGTCGGCTCAAATTCGGGGTTTAATGCTGCGTTCATGTTCATCATCCTGATGTTTATAGGTTTGAATTATTTTTGCTACGCTCAACGACACTTTAAACTAAGCCAAAAAAAAACCAAACTCAAGGGTCTGTTGACACTTCGTCTATGTTTGCGACAACGCATATTTTTCAGCTGATATAAGGCATGAGACAGGAAATTTAGTCGTTCTAAATAACTGACTCATAACGCAATAGCAGCAAAAAATATGCTTGTCCTGAAAGGCTGTGGCTAAAACTTTCTCAGATTGCGTTATGAAACTTGGCAATAGTCTCGCTATTCCCTACGTTTCATGCCTGATCTGCTCAGTTTTAGCCTACAGCGCAAGCCATTTAGGAAATGCCAACAGACCCTAAAAAAGCCAAGGTCAAGCCTTACTTCTTGGCATATTTTAGTTACAATCAAACGCACTTTTGCAAAACCTTCGTTCTGCAATTTTCACAAATTTATAATACCAATTTGTTTGCCGCTGCTTTGGCGCAACATGCTTTACGTTCAGGATATTTTTCATGGTCGAAGTTGAATTAAAATTTCAAATTCCAGTCGCACGTCGTACTGCACTACTCAAAACTTTAGACCCGAAAAAATCGACTCAAATTCCATTAAAAGCACGCTATTTTGATACATCTGCGCACAGCTTGGCGCATCATGGCATGGCGTTAAGACTGCGTTTAGAAGGTGAGCAATGGGTACAAACTTTAAAAGCGGCAGGTCAAAGTCATTTTCATAGTTTTGAACATAACCATCCACTTGCGCCAACTGAAAATCCAGATACTCCACCACAACTTGATCTGCAAATTTATCAAAGTATTCCCGAAGCACAACAATTGCTAAATCAAGCTTTGGGACAAAATTGGGATCAGTTGCAACTACAATTTGAAACCGATATTCAACGTACCTCACGACTAATGACCGTTGAAGATACTGACATTGAAATCAGTTTAGATGTTGGTCACATTCGTTGTGCAGATGCTGAAGTTGAAGTACATGAAGTTGAGTTTGAACTGAAACAAGGTTCAATTCAGCAATTGCTGGCTTTTAGTTTTGAATGGGTGAAAAAATTTCATTTATGGCTGGATGTGCGCAATAAAGCAGAAATTGGACATTTGCTTTCTGTGCAGCAAAAAGTCAGCCCTGCGGCTCAGAGCAAAGAATTTCAATTCAGTAAAAAAGACCATGCCGACCAAAATTTACGCCTGTTAATTGCACAACAATTACAGCATTTATTGCCCAATATTGCCGCAATTTCTGCTCAAGTTGCCGAACAAAGTCATATTGATCAGGCGCAGTTCGCTTTGCAACATTTACAACTAACACTATCCTTATTTAAAGATTGGTCGAAGCATTTAGGCGATAAATGGGCCATGCAAATTGCAGCATTTAAACAACATTTTGATCACCTGCAGCATTTGGAACACATGCAAGCCACACTCGGCGCATTTTTACAGAACCCGACGACTGCAGAGAACCTAAAAAAAGATACCTTGTACGCCCAAGAAAAATTGGTCAATTTAGTCCGTTCAACGCAAAATGTGCATCACTATTTAGAATTATTGATGTTTAGTTTAGCCGCGAGCGATCACTCAGGTTTAGACTTAAAAACTGCCGCACAAAACACGTTGCAACAGCAATATAAGCAGTTACATGAACAATTACAGCACAGTGATATTCACGATTTTGAAAGTTTAGATCAACTGGCTTTGCGTATTCAGGAACTAAAATTTAGCTTCCCCATTTTGACGCATATTTATGATGTCAAAAATTTGCAGAAATATAGTAAAGCTTTGAATGATGCACAGCTTGCAGCACAGGAATATCAAGTGTTGGCATCTTCTGCAGCATACATTCAACAAACTGAATTGGAAGCGAGCGACTGGTTTGTTTTAGGTTGGCTCACTGCAAAACAGGAAGTGTATGCACAGCGTTTATTGGAAGCGACAGAACAATTTATGGTGAGCCGTAAATTCTTAAAATAAGTATCCTTAACATCCTCAAAGCACACGCTAAAAATACTGCAATACAACGGCAGCCTTTTGAATATTCCTTCGGCTGCTTTGAATTAAAAACTGAATACAAATTATTTTCTTTTTCAAGCTTTTGTTCACAGCTCTCCCCTTGTTCATTTATAGATTTACACTATAGTTAATAGAACGTATCTTTTTTCATCGAGGGAATTCCCGATGTCTGAAATAGAGTTGAAATTTCAAATTCCACATAATTATCGTGCGGCATTCGAAATAGCATTTAAAAAGAACAAACTAGTTCAACAACAACATTTATGGGCTAAATATTATGATAGTCCTGACCAGCACTTAGCCAAACAACGCATTGCCCTGCGTCAGCGTTTAGAGGGAGATATTTGGCGACAAACTTTAAAAGCGCCTAGTCCACAACATTATGAACGCTTTGAGCTTGAACATGAATTAGGACATGATGCGCCTGAATTGTGTGATTTGGCATGTTATGAAAATCATAAACAAGCTCGGAAGATTTTAAAAAAGGCTTTGGATGGTTCAAAAGTCAATTTAACTCTGCAGTTTGAAACCGATGTTTTACGCTACAGTCAATTGGCACATTATAAAAACAGCCAAATTGAAGTTGCTTTTGATTTAGGTGAAATCCGACAAGGTAAAAATTCGATTGAAATTTACGAAGTTGAGTTTGAACTGAAACAAGGTGAAATTGCAGATTTAATTGCCTATATTCAGCCGTGGATTAAAAAATATCATTTATGGCTCGACACACGTAGTAAATCGCAGCGTGGCAATATGCTGTATAACAATGAAACCATGATTCCTGTACAGCAGCAAAGTGCTTTACAATTGCAACACCCCGAAAATATGCATGAGTTGTTGACACAAATTACTCAGAATTGTTTGGCACACTTGCTACCCAATGCAGCTGCGATTGCCAGTCAAGATTATGCCAGTGGGCATGTGCATCAAGCGCGTGTTGCCATTCGACGTTTACGCAGTGCCTTAAAAATTTTTGCTGAATATGATGCGTTGGCAAATAACAATTGGGAAAGTCAATTGGCGACACTTTTTCAGCAGTTAGGTTCGACCCGCGATCAAGATGCTTTGCGCGAAAGTCTGATTCCGCAACTTGAAAATGCAGGCTCACCTATTACCGAACTACCACCTGCAGCATCTGAAAACATTGCGATTGATGCAATTTTCCGCTCACCGACCACAACCTTATTACTGTTACAACTTATGAGTTTTGCACATTCGGCTGCGATTGCAGATGCAGAATCAAAACCATTCAAAAAAGTATTACGTAAACGCTTGCAGAAAATGCATCAACAAATTTGTGATGATACAGGTCATTTCCAAACCTTAGATGTGGACTCTAAACACCGCACACGTAAGCGTGTGAAACGCTTACGCTATACCGTGGAGTTTGTGAGCAGTTTATTTGCAGAAGATGATGTCAAAACATATTTAAAAACTCTAAAACCATTACAGGAAACTTTAGGACATTTTAATGATTTGATGGTGGCACAAGGTTTATTCGAAAGCCATACCCAAGCGGAACCGAAAACATGGTTTGTATTGGGTTGGATTGCGTCGGAACAACGTCATATTTCCATACAGATTGAACAGGATTTACAGCAGTTTGCTGAAAGTCAGCCTTTTTGGTCGTAGTTGAAGTTTGATCATCAATCAATGATCACATTTAAGCTCAACAGGGATTCATTTCATGTTGAGCTTATTTTTTATATCTTAGATTAGTATTTAATCTGCAAATTCCAAACTTTCTAAAAGATTAACGATATTTACCAAATACTTTCCATGTTTGGTTATCTGCCAAAGGGTCTTGATAACTGTCACTGCGCTGCTTACGTGGCTTATCTCGGGCATCGACCAGTTCAAAATGTGGTTCGACACTTAACACAATACCATTCACATAAAAACGGGTGCGCGTGTAGTCACTTTGCCCATGCTGAAACACATAAGTACGCAAATCAATAAACTCACGATGTGCCACCAGTGCTGCACTGTCATCGCTGTCTAACCAACGCTGCATAACCTGAATTTCCTGCGGTTCAAATTGCCCACATTTTTCAATCAGGCTGGCAATCCCTCGAAAAGTTTTCGATTCTTTGGCGCGGGTTTTATTCACTCGAATCCGATCGACATGAAAATAAAATAAAGGCAAGTTCAAATGACTGGGCAAATGCACCGCATCAATGACTTCATCTTGCATAAAAGGTTGAAATAAATCCTGCGCGCGTTCAATCAACCCTGTCCATTGCTTATAGTATTCTGCTACTTCTGCACGTGTACCATAGTAAATCGGCAAGCCTTCAACATGGGCAAGTTGCACGGGTGGCCAAATATTTTGACGTAATAAAGCAATGTCGCTTTTTAAACTTTGTACCGCAATCGCATCTTGCATCAACCACTCCAATTTTGCTTAGGCTATTTTTAGCTTAAGGCAAAGGTTTTGTTTCTGCAAGGCTTTGCCTATAATGAAACATTCAGATTTTTAGCTTAGGAAAAATTCATGGTTCAAAAGATTGAAGCAACCGATGTAACCGAAGAAGAAGCATTAAATGCGGCTTTTTTTGAACGTGCCGATGAATTTATTAAACAGGCCAATGGCTTCTGTCATTTTGAAAAAGGCTCCACAGTAAAACCTGCCGAAATTCGTGGTCAGGTGAGTGCTGCCATGTTATTTGCTACTGCACGTTTTAATACTTGGGTGGCAGCCAATAATTTTAAAGATGGCAATGAAATGCGCGATGCCAAAGACCAAGTTATGTCATATATCTTGCAGCAATTTCAAATGATGCTTGAAGATAACTATGATGAATATTGCGAACAGTTTGAAAACTATTTGCGCTTCCGTCACAACGAAGAATTTCATACCCATAAACATGATCACGACCACTCGCACGATCATTAATTTTGCATATAAACAAAGCCCTACGGGGCTTTTTTATTGCGGCTAATTTTCAAACTTGTAGATTTCGATAAATAACCCTTCCCTTTTGTAACATGATGGCTTTGAATAGTGAAATAATAGCGTCATAAAAACAGGATCATTATGCAGAATCTAGGATTTGCACTCATTGATGCACATATTCATCAGTGGGATCCGTATAACACGCCACACAGCGCACGACTTGCTGTTAAGCTTTTGGGCAAGCATCCCAATTTGCTAGATAAAACCATCCGCCTGATAAAACCGAAAACACTCATTGAAACTTTGGGACGCACCGAGCACGTCACATCGCCCTATTTACCTGAGCATTATGCCCGCGACTTAGGTTTTTATACGGCTGAAAAAGTTGTGCATATTGAAGCCAATTGGCACAACCATAAAGGCAAAGGTGTAGTTGGTGAAACCGAATTTATAGAAAGTCTGGATTTTAAAAATAATGGTTTGGCTTTGGGCGCGATTGTCGCCACTGCAGACCCGCGCGATTCTAATTTTAAGAAAATTCTAAAATTACATCACAAAGCCTCTCCAAACTTCCGTGGAATTCGTAAAATGGCAGCCGTGCATGAAGATCACGGGATTTTCTCTTGGGCAGACGAACCACATTTATATCGGAACAAAAAGTTTCTAAAAGGTTTTGAAGCTTTAGCGCAATATAATTTAAGTTTTGATGCATGGACGTATTCGACCCAATTGGGCGATGTCTTGGCGCTGGCTAAACAATTTCCAGAAACTTCTATTGTACTTGACCATTTGGGCACACCTGCAGGGCTGTTCGGGCAAGTTGGCACACATACAGGCGTGACCAAAACAGCACGGGAAAACATTCTGTTTCGTTGGCAAGAAGATATTGCCGAGTTGGCACACTGTCCAAATGTTTACAGCAAAATTTCAGGGTTATTTATGCCTGTTTTAGGACATCAATTTCACTTGCAAAAACGTGAAGCCTCAAAACAGGAAATTATAGATTTAACTGCACCACTGATTCAGCATGCCTTACAAAGCTTTGGAATATATCGGTTGATGTTTGCTTCCAATTTTCCAATGGATCGAGTGAGCACGTCTTTGGTCAATTTAATTGATGCGACTAGTGATATTGTTGCGGCCTATCATCCAAATGCTTTGCAGCAAGTGTTTCATCATAATGCCAAACAGTTTTATCGTTTATAAAGCTTTAGCCAATTGAGCATAGATAGCAAACTTGAAGACAAAAAACGCATCGAAATGGATGCGTTTTTTGTATCTGCTCAAAATTAAATTGAATCTTTATTTAGACTGCGGCTTTAACGGCAGCACCTCAACATTGGCTTGACCATATTGATCGGCGGCTACTTCAAGCAAATGTTCTAAGCGTAAATATTTCTGAATCACAGCATCTACATCGGCTTTGCTGAGTTTTGCTAACGCTTGATCACGTCGCTCACGGTAACGTAAATCACGACCTTGTTCTAATTGTGGCACTAACATACGGTGGATACTGCGTTCATCTTCCAAGGCAGTCACACGTTTTTTCAAAATATCGGCTTTTGCAGCTTCAACTTCTTGCAAGCTGACACCATCACGGCGCAATTCCTGCAACACTTTATGCACCGCCTGTGACACTTGAGCCGACTTGCCTGCACTGTATTGCGCAGAAATACTGAGCGCACCCGATTGTTCAAATTCACTTAAACTCAAACCACTACTAAAACCATAAACCAATGCATTTTTTTCACGTAATTCTTGCGCCAAACGTGAAGACAATTGCGATTCGCCCAAAATATAACTCAGCACCATCATGGCAGGTGTGTCAGGATGATTTACGCCCAAAGGCAAGGTCAATAAACTTTGATAACTGCCAAATTCGCGCTGTTCTGCCAATACATGCAACTTTTTCGCAGGATATGCCGTATAGGCTGAATCTAAGCGTTGATACACTTCCGTATTACGCGATTGCCCCAAACGCTGAACTAAAGTTTTTTTAATTTGTTTCGGATCAAACTCACCTGTAATGGCAATCTGTGCATAATTCATGGCGAAAAATTGACGATATAACTGCTGCACCTGCGCTTGGGTTGCAGCTTGCAGTTGTTGCTTCGCAAATCCAGGTTCGAAGTGATAGCGTAAATCGCCCTGCGGGTAAATTTCAATTAAACGCGCCATAGTCAAAGCAGCCACAGTTTCAGGCTCGGTATAAGGTCGTTCTAAACTGGATAAACTTTGAGAACGAATTAAATCAAACTGACTTTGCTCAAAACTTGGGTTTTGCATGACATCTAAAACAAAATTAAAAAACGCATTAAACTTTTCTTTTTTTGCCACAATTTGAATATGAATCGCATTAGCATCGGCTTGTGCAAAAGCCGAACCACCTGCAGCAATTGACTGATCGGCGATGTCTTGCAAACTATGCTCTTGAGATGCACGCAGCAACAAATACGCGGTTAAATCTAAAATTTCGCCCTGCTTAAATAAAGATTGTGCCGTACCAAAATTTACCGAAATAGTGGCATAGGTTTTATCATCACGCGTTGCAGTTGGAAATAATGCATACTTGGCACCATTTTTTAAGCTGCCACGCTGAATCTTTTTTTCATTTTGAATCAAAGCTTGTTTGGATTTTTGCACATAGTCTGTCACTTCTTGCTGATAACTTTGCACGTCTTTCAACGGTGCAACAGGTGCATCTTGCTGATCTAAAGTTTTTGCTGTTTCAGCCGCTTTCTTTGCTGTAAGTGCCTGTTTTTGATCTTCAGGGGTGGGTTGAATATCCCCTATTATGCGATGTTCTGCAGTAAAAAATTGTTTTAAATGCTGATTAAGAGTATCTACATTTAACTGCTGAATATCTTGTAAATCTTGCCAGTATTGTGTCCAATTCCCCTGATAAGCCACAGCATAATCACTCAAGCGACCACCCAAAGCCACTGCATCATTCATGACACTGTCAGCCTGATTTTGAATCAAGTTTTTAACACGTTGTAACTCGGCATCATCAAAGTTTTTTGCCTGTTCGATGCTTTGATTCAAGCCAGTTTGTACTTGCTTGGCATCATGATTGGGTGCATACAAAGCCCCCATCAACACCAAATTAAAATCTTGATCTAACCATGTGCTAGACTGCACCATGGTACTTTTGCCTGTTTCTACCAGTGCTTGATACAAATGCCCACTCGGTTGCAATGTATGTAAATATGGTGACAGCACCAAAGCGGTTTTGATCTTTTCGTCATTGCCATTTAAATACAGATTAAACTTGGCCAGTTGACTGCCCTTTTGTACCACAAAATTTCGTTGCTGAATTTTGTTACTGTCTAATCGAGGCACTTGTACTTGTTTGGGAATTTGTCGTGCTGCAATTGGACTAAAATGTTGATCAATTTGTTTTAACACCGCTGCCTGATCAAACTTGCCTGTCATCACTAAAATAGCATTATTAGGCGCGTACCATGTGCGGTAAAATTGATTTAACTCCTGCATTTTAATGGATTGCAGTTCGTTTAAATCGCCAATGGGTAAGCGTCCGAAATACTGATTACCATAGGCCGATTTCCACACCTGATCTAACAAGACTGAAAACGGTTGATCCATACGCACTTCGCGTTCACGCTTTACAATCGCAATTTCGGCAGGCACATATTTTTCCTGCATGACCAATTTATCCATGCGTTCCGCTTCAAGATAAATCATCTCATTGACGGCGCGAGTTTCAGGACGAATGATGTTGGTGTATTTAGTCGAGTAATAGTCGGTGCTGGCATTGTGCATTAAACTATATTGATCTAAACGGCGCTGAAACTCCTCGGCAGGTACGTTTTCTGTACCTTTAAATGCCAAATGTTCCAACAAGTGTGCCAAACCACCTTTGCCTTGTGGATCATTCAATGAACCCGTTAAATACACCATATTCATAAAGACTTTATTTTCTTTCTGATTGGGTGCCAAAATGACTTTTAAGCCATTATCAAGTTGATATTCTTGTATTTCTTGCTTAGATTTTACTAAAACTGGCTGCGCGAAAATCACGCCATTAAATGCCAGTACACATAAAGATAAAGTGAGAGTTTTAAAACGTAGCAACTTCTTTTTCCCGATTGATTTCATTCTATTTTTTGATTTGCCATGAAATATGACAATTTTCAACTTGAGCGCAAACAGCATAACAAGCTGCAATTAAACCCACAGTAAATATTTGCAAATGATGTAAGTTAAAACCAAGAAAAAAATCCAGCAGACTTCTCTCATCTCAGCTTCATCTCCAAAATAAAGTAAAATGAAAACTCAATTTTGACCCTGCATTTGAACATTTTTAAATGGATGAAAGGTCTAATGCTGTGCATGTTTAAATCATGATTTCACCCTGCAAATATAACTGCGCATAACCTGAAATTTCGATGCGATCATTAGGCAAAATCTTGCAATACAGTACGCCACCTCGGGCAGAAGCCTGATATGCCACAAGTTCGGTTTGCTGTAATTTTTCTGCCCATAGCGGTGCAATTGCAGTATGAATTGAACCTGTAACAGGATCTTCTGCAATGCCCATGGCTGGTGCAAAATAACGCGATACGCAGTCATACTGTGTATTTGCAGAGACAGTAATCGCAACATCAACACTCGACTGTGCCGTAATGGCTGTGCGCAACTGTCCCAATTGTTTTAATAATTCAAGGTTAGGCTGTTCATCTAACACATCTTGTACCGATTCATATTCCACAATATAGGCTTGCGCATTGATATAGACGTTTTTAAATGGTTTAGTCAAAGCTTGGCGTAAAATATCGGGATAATCTTCAACTTGTTGGGCAGCACGAATTGGGAAATTCATGCAAATTTTGCCATCTTGCTGTTGCTGAACTGTAAAAATCCCCAATTTTTTCACATGAAATTGAATTGTCTTTGTCTCGGTATAATCCTTAAATAAAACAAAGCCGCTGGCAAGTGTCGCATGTCCACAAAAATCGACTTCTGTTGTGGGTGTAAACCAGCGAATTTCAAAGTTTTCCGCATCTATAATTTTGACAAAAGCGGTTTCAGACAGATTATTTTCCAATGCGATATTTTGCATTAAATCATCGGCTAACCATGTTTTACTAACAAGTACGGCAGCAGGATTGCCTTTAAATAATTCATGGCTAAAAGCATCGACTTGGTAAATTTTCATTAATGAACTCATGATCCTAAAAATATATACACTTATTTCATCTTAAGTTCTTTTCACTATAAGTGCCTAGCCAATTTCTATACTTTCAATCTGCCTAGTAGTTTGATTTTGGATTAATTCGGCATAAAGCGAGCTGTAATATCTAGTAAGTATGTTATTGGCTGTGATGCCAAGTTTGTAAAAGCTGCCTTCTTTATTCCAATATTTGATTAAGTAGAAGATTGCTTGTCCAGCATTTAATACGGCTTAATCGAGGAAAGACGGTCATTTGTATTCATTAGCTTTCATTTCGTAATAGCATCTTTATAGACCTATTAACAGGACTTGCATCAGGTCTTTAAATTGATTATATTGTCTGTACATATTGTGGAGTGATGCTAATGAACAACATTATTCACAGTCGATTTGTCGCTAGTGTTTCGAAGCTTAAAGAAAACCCAATGAAAGTCGTCAATGAAGGATTTGGTGAAGCTGTCGCTATTCTGAATAGAAATACCCCTGCTTTTTACTGTGTTCCTGCTGAGTTATATGAAGAAATGATGGACTTAATCGAAGATCGAGAGCTTATAAAACTGGCTGAACAAGTTGATACTACAGAAACAGTAAAGGTATCTATTAATGACCTACGAGCTAGAGTTCGCAGACGCAGCTCTGAAGAAGTTTGATAAACTAAATCCACAAATTGCTGAACAATTTATTAAAAAGTTGGAAGCAATCTTAGATTTTCCCAAGATACCTAAAAATAAGTTACGTGGATCTTCTGATCTTTATAAACTAAAGCTTAAATCTGCAGGATATAGATTGGTGTACCAAGTTATTGACGATAGGGTTCTTGTATTAGTCCTAGATGTTGATCGGCGAGATACTGTCTATAAAAATATGTAAGCTAGATTAGCCCTCAATTTCAGATTGTAGGGCTTTTTAGCGCTTAGCTTTCTAGTTTTTAATCGTTGTGATACTGCTGCTCATTTTGGCAAGCACACCAAAAAAATATTTATCAATAAGCAATACTTTCCCCCATTCTTATCGCATAATAGAGCCATCTCAAACGCACTGTATTTGCGATTTAATTGGAAATCGCCCGTTTTTCCTTTTAAATACTCTCAATTTTCCCAATTTATTGAATTTAAAGAAGCATTTCTTATGAAAATCGTCATCTTTAATAAACCATATGACGTTCTCTCTCAATTCCGTGAAGATGAAAAACATCTCACCATGTCGGCTTTTGTTGATGATCCAGACTTACGTTTAGCTGGTCGTTTAGATATGGATTCGGAAGGCTTGGTGTTCTTGACTGATCATGGCGGCTTGAATCAGTTTATTACCAATCCAGCCAATAAAAAATACAAAACCTATTTGGTTCAAGTCGATGGTGATGTCACTGAAGATGCCTTGGCACAATTGCGTAAAGGCGTGGAACTGAAAGATGGCATGACTTTGCCTGCGCAAGCGTATAAAGTCGATGAGCCTGAATGGTTGTGGGAGCGTGATCCTCCTGTACGTTTCCGTGCTTCTGTACCTACTTCGTGGATTGAAATTTCAATTTGTGAAGGTCGCAACCGCCAAGTGCGTCGTATGACGGCTGCGGTTGGTTTTCCAACTTTGCGTTTAATCCGCACCAAAATTGGTTCGATTGACTTGGTACAGTTGGGTTTACAACCCGGTGAAACTAAAGAAATCGAACCGTTGTTGTATCCTGATTTTAAAGATGTGCCTGCTGCTGAACCGTATCGCTCACGTTCATATGTGAAAAAACCAGGTGGTACGGGTGGCAAGCCAACCCATCAAAAGAAAAATAAAGATGGTACGCCTAAGAAAAAATCAGGTACGCCACGTATTTGGCAAATGGAAGAAAGTGAAAAGCCACGTCGTAAGACCAATGGTACCACACGTCCTAATACCAAAAGCCGTGGACGTCGGGCGCGTTAAATAAAAAGGAATAAGCTCACTCATTATAGTGGGCTTATTCCATTATTTTAAAGGAGTTCAGACTCTAGTATTTGAATATACTTTGGTAAATCCTGCTCTATAAGTTCACGAAACTTTTCAGTCAGAATTTTTCTTAATTTTTCTGTATCCCCACTTTCTATAAAATCACCAATATCATTTTCAGACAAAATTAATTTCTGAAATGACTGATGCCATTTAGGCTGTAAATTCTTGTCAACACGATTAAAAAAACTTTTGTGTTTGCGGTAGATTTCAAAAAGCCTTTCACGAACTTCTTGTTCACCTGCTCCAATTTTTAAATCAAAATTAACAACATGATTTCTTATATTGAACTCATACAAATAAATAGTATTATTTTCTAAATTTCCATCCTTTGGAAACAGACCTTTATCCTTTAATTTCTCAATATTTTTATGCAAAAATATTGGTTGAAAGCGGACATAAGTTTTATTACTGTTATAAGGTAACAATAACTTCTCTTGCTCGATAAGTTCACGTAAAATATTACCAATTTCACTTGTATCATTTGGCGTACTATATTTAAAAACTAAATCGAAAGCAGACTTATATCTCTTATAGAGTTTTTTTGCGATATCTTCAATTTCTTTATTTTCATTCAACATAGATTTTAACGTCTGTAAATATTGCTCAAGAACAAATTTGGTTTTTTCAGCCAAATTAGCTGATTGTTTTAGGATTTTTTGTTCAATCAGCTTACTAATATGACCATAATTTAACTGAACATAATGTTTTGAATCCTGATCATTAATATTTTGATCTTCCAAAGACAAATAAATATAAATCTTATGTTTATAATCAGGATAACTTGTTTCAATAATATTTCTAT
This sequence comes from Acinetobacter sp. YH16051, assembly GCF_013417135.1. Lineage (NCBI taxonomy): Bacteria > Pseudomonadati > Pseudomonadota > Gammaproteobacteria > Moraxellales > Moraxellaceae > Acinetobacter > Acinetobacter sp. YH16051. The sequence continues at coordinate 177,058 of NZ_VPEN01000004.1, forward strand.
ATTTTCTAAGCTGACCTTTTCCTTCTCCAGAGTATATTTTATTTTCAATCATCATACAAAATTCATTCTTTTTAGATAAAAACAATAAATCTATATTTTGCATTTCCCTATGAATTACGAGGTCATCAAAATCTAAGTGAACAAAATCAAAAACAGATAAACCTGACTTATTACCTAAATTTTGAAATTCATTTTCTTTAAAATATAATTTTATAAACTCTTTTAATACAAAATCTCCTAATTTATGAGTTTCTGCAGGATCAAACAGCCATGCTAAAAAATTTGAATGCTGTAATTCTCTGTGTGAAACTCTTAAAATTTCCATAAGATTGACTTCTTCATTTACTAAATTCTGCAAACTATTGAAGTCATCATCTAATATCAGCTCTTTTAACTGATATTCCACCTCATTTCTCATAACTTAAGCCTTGGTCCCTCTTAAGCATTACACTTAGTTACTTTCTTAATATTTTTATTAAAAGTAAACCGATGCAAAAGCATCGGTTTACATTTTTTATGATCAACCTTTCAACCACTGCTCTACTTTTGCCTGATCTGTAACATTTAATACCACTTCTGGCAATTCAATCTGCGCAGCATATAGCTCAAAAGTCATCAACTCATCACGGCGGAACGCATGAACAGTATAAATTGCATCCTGTTTGGCATATCGCTCAAGGGATTTTACCGTAGCTTTTAAACCATCAATCGCAATAATCACATCAAGCGCAGAAAGTCCTGCTTTTGCCGCAGCACCTTCACGATGTGCAGTTTGTACCAATATCCCTTCAGGTTTATCTGCCAATTTCAAACCAAATGGCAAAGACTTATCCTGTTTTAGCTGATAATCAATCCCGAACTCAGGCAATAACTGATCGAGCGGCAATTCATCAGTCGTGTTGATTAAATGGTGGATTTGCTCCGACCAATCATCCCCAGTTAATTCTTTGCATAAATCAAAGATGGTGCGCTCATGTACTTGCATGCCCTGTTGCGCATTGGCATACAATTTCTGCATTAAGGCATCTAAGCTTGAACCACGTAAGCGCAAGCCCAAATCTAAACATAAAGCCACCAAACAACCTTTGTTATAGTAGCTGGTTCCTGCATTGTTCGAGTTTTCATCTTGACGATAGAACTTAACCCAAGCATCAAAACTAGATTCTGCTACCGTTTGAATCGCACGACCCGGATTTTGCAAATAACGATCAATTTGTGCTTTGAGCAACTCCAAATAAGCCGCCAGATCAATTACACCACTACGCAGCAATAACAAATCATCGTAATAAGACGTAAAGCCTTCAAAAATCCATAACAGCGATGTATAACCTTCCTGATTCAGATCATAATTCACAAAGCTTTCAGGACGAATGAATTTCACCAACCAACTATGAAAATACTCATGGCTGCACAGACCTAAAAAGCGCTGATAATCTTTAGAAGGTTGTTCAGGTTCGTTAGCTTTCGGCAAATCATCACGAGGTGTAATTAAACTGGTACTGTTTGGATGTTCTAAGCCACCATAGCTATTGCCTGTTACCATGGTCATAAAGGTATAGTTTGCAAATGGCGCAGAACCAAACATAGCAATTTGCGTGGCACAGATTTTTTCAATATCTTGCTGCATACGTGCAGCATTCATTGCATGTTTACCCGAAACCACAAATTCATGTGGAATATCTGCTGCGGTAAAACTAAAACGAGTTTGTTCTGCCAATTCAAACGGTGCATCAATCAGTTCGGCATAGTTTTTGGCTTTTAAGGTATAACGCCCTTTTACCAAACTTTTTGCAATCAAACCTGTTGCAAGCTGAAAATGCTTCAGCTCATCTGGTAAAAATATTTCAACTTCAATGGCTTTGTCTTCTTGTCCATCTAAGCCCAAACAAGCACAGGCAGGATTGACATATAAACGCGTCTGATCGACATAAGCGCCACGCACCGACAAATCATAAGCGTAGACATCATATTCCACCGTAATCAATTCATGATCGGTATTAAATAAGCGCCATTTATTCTTTTCAAATTTCTGAATTTTGAGGATACGCCCTGCTTCATCATAAGCACGTACCGATTCAAGATGTTTGGAGAATTCACGAATTAAATAGCTGCCTGGAATCCAAGTAGGTAGCGATAAAACCTGAGTAGGATTAGCCAAAAAACGCACGGTGACATGCATAAGATGCTGACGATAATCGTCAAATTCGATTTGATAATGCAACATAATGGGCAATACAAAATGTATAAATAAGAACTTGGCAACAAGCTTAACATTTTTTTAGCAATTGATGCGTCAAGATGAGATTTGTCTGCATTTATGGGTAGCCATCTGAGCAAAAAAGGCATAGCATTCCCTAGTCAATTGTTATTGTTTTTGCTGCTTAAAACCATTGTGACACCAATGGATTGGTGTAAATAAGGAACTTCTTTGAAACGTGTTATCTATCTGATTGCGGCGCTCTGCTGGCTCTGCAGCGCAATCACGCATGCCGCATTATTGAATATTCAAGCTGAAAGTGTCGAAGCCGAAGCATGGGCAATTTTAGACCCACAATCTGGGCAAGTGATTGCAGAACACAATAGTCACGTACAACGTGCACCTGCTTCACTCACTAAAATGATGGTGGCTTATATTGTGCTGAAAGATATTCAGGCAGGTAAATTAGACCGACATGAAATTTTGACCGCAACACCTGTGGTAGAACAAGTGATGTGGGATGAATCACAAATGTATCTAAAAGCAGGTGAGCAGATTTCGGTAGATCAATTATTGGCAGGCTTAATTATTATGTCTGCTAACGATGCTGCACTCACTTTAGGTGAACGTGTTGCAGGTGGTGTGCCGCAGTTTATTGCCCGAATGAATCAGGAAGCGCAAGCTTTGGGTATGCAAGACACACATTTTCAGAATCCGTCTGGTGTGACCATGCCAAACCATTATTCTTCTGCGGCAGATATGGCACGTTTGGCACAAGCGATTGTGACTGAAACACCCGATTATTTGGCTTATTCAAAACAGACCAGTTTTACCTATAATCAGCACTTTCACCGTGCGACCAATATTTTATTAAAACAAGACCCAAGTGTAGATGGATTAAAAACAGGCTTCACCAAAGCTGCAGGCTACAACCTTGCCCTAACCGCAAACCGCCCAACACTGGACAGTGATGCACCTGAACGTCGTTTGGTGGTGGTGGTGATGGGAACCAAGAGTGCGCAAAAACGTGCTGAAGTGGCACATCAATTATTAAATTTAGCCTATAGCTATACCCGTAATGAAGTCGCGATTAAACCCAAACAAATGATTGCAGAATTGCCTGTGGTGAAATCGACTTTACGCATGTTTAAGATTGAAAGCAGCCAGCCAAAGTTTGTGACGACATCACTCTATGAACAGCCACATGCAATTAACTTGGCGCAGTTTGATCAAAGTACTCAACGTCTACAACTTGTGAATGCACAAGGCGAATTAGAAACGATTGAACCTGCACAGCGCACACAAACGCATGTCAATATTGAATTGTCTGAAAAATTGCTGACTGCGCCATTGGCACAGGTCATGAAACTGGCAACCGTACACGTTTATCAAAATAACCAATTGATTAACAGCTTTTCGATTGAAGAACAGGTCAACATTGTTGAAGCCAATATTTTTGAAAGAATCATGATGTGGTTTGGCAGTTTGTTTAATTTCTTTAGCCATCAACCTGTAGAAGATGAGAAAACTTCACTCGGTTAGAAGCCGATGATCCTCAAGAATTAAATATCACCAAGATGGGCAATGTCCCATCTTTTTTATTGTCATCTACACATCATACAAAGGGCTTAAAATGAGCCTGCCATAAAATCTGCAAATTTATAGGTATGACGCATAAATTTGCATTGAAATTATAAAATTTGCCCCGATTAACTAAAAAATGTCATAAAAAACTCGGAAAAGTGAAGAATTTGCAGAAATGTCTATAACAAATTCCACGTTTCACTTTATGATGTACCCTTAAAAAATTGAATGGATCAATAACATGACTGCTATTGCAAATGACCTCGTGGTTTCTTTCCACTACACATTGACTAACGCAGAGGGTGAAACTCTCGACAAATCTCAAGGTGAACCACTTGCCTATTTGCATGGTGCAGGTAATATCATCCCTGGTTTAGAAAAAGCGTTAGAAGGTAAAACAGTAGGTGAAAAATTTACTGTAAACGTACCTGCAGCTGAAGGTTATGGCGAATACAACCCAGACTTAGTACAAGAAGTTCCTGCACAAATGTTCCAAGGTGTAGACAACATCCAAGCAGGCATGCAATTCCAAGCGCAAACTGATGATGGCGTTCAAATCGTAACTGTAAAAGCAGTTGAAGGCGACAACGTAATTGTTGATGCAAACTTCCCACTTGCTGGTCAAGATTTAACGTTTGAAGTTGAAATCATTGAAATCCGTGAAGCTTCTCAAGAAGAATTAGATCACGGTCACGTACACGGTGCGGGTGGTCATCACCACTAAGATCAGTATTGATCGAAGCAAAAGGCAAAGTATTTTTACTTTGCCTTTTTTGTTTGTCATTCTAAAATTCAGGATAAGCACATGACTGAAAGATCCTTTCAGGCAGACTATTGCGGAAAGATCATTACAGGAAAAATCAACACAGCACATTGTTGTTTTATTGGTCAAATAAATCCTTCACATTTAAGACAATTTTACCCAGTCATGCTTATAATGAAGTCACCTTTCTAGCGCTCACATCAAGCATTCTTCCCATGCAAAACTATAATTTAGTTTGGTTCCGACAAGATTTAAGAATTTCAGATCACACCGCACTTTGGCATGCTAGCCAAGCAGGAGCTTGTATTGGCGTGGTGATTCTTTCGCCTCAGCAATATCGTTTACATCACGATGCGCCCATTAAAATTGACTTTTACTTGCGTCAATTAAATGCACTAAAAGACGAACTCGCACAACTCAATATCCCACTGATTGTTCAAATTACACCATCTTGGGCTGACATTGCACAAACACTGCTCCAACTATGCCAAACATTGAAGGACTCTCATCCGATTCAAAATATTTATGCCAATATTGAATTGGGAGTGAATGAGCTAAAACGTGATCTTGAAGTTCAACAAACCTTGAACCAACACGGTCAGGATTTGGTTTTGTACCATGACCGCACGCTTTTTCCTGTGGGTACGGTGCGCAATCAGAGCATGAAACCGTATCAGGTATTCAGCGCATTTAAAAAGTATGCCTATCAACAGTTGAATGTCAGTATTCCGCGTTGCTTTCCTCTGCCGCAACCACAACTACCCATCCAACTTCCTAAACAATATCTCTCTACAGTGCCAAGTTTAGAACACTTAGGTTTCGACCCGCTTCCAACGGCACAACAAAACTTATGGGCAGTCACGGAACAACATGCACATCACTTGTTGGATGATTTTACTCGTGAACAAATGCAAGATTATCAGCAACAGCGTGATTTTCCAGCGTTGTCTGGTACCAGCCAATTATCTGCGTATTTAAACTGTGGCATTCTCTCCATTCGGCAATGTCTGGCTGCGGTTTTTGCGCATTCACAAGGACATTTTCATCTTGAAAATACAGGGCAACAAACTTGGTTAGATGAATTACTGTGGCGTGAGTTTTATCAACATATTTTGTTTGATTATCCCAAAGTTTCAAAGCACCGCCCTTTTAAAGATCAGACCGCACAGGTGGCGTGGCGAAATGATCCTGCAGGTTTAGCAGCATGGCAACAAGGAAAAACAGGCATCCCCATTGTGGATGCAGGCATGCAACAACTTTTGCAAACGGGCTGGATGCATAATCGAGTCAGAATGATTTGCGCAATGTTTCTGTGCAAAAACCTGTTAATTGACTGGCGCTTGGGCGAACAGTGGTTTATGCAACATTTAATTGATGGTGATTTGGCTGCCAATAACGGTGGCTGGCAATGGTGTGCCTCGACTGGTACAGATGCAGTGCCCTATTTTAGGATTTTCAACCCTGTGAGCCAATCACAAAAGTTTGACCCCAATGGTGATTATATTCGCACATGGCTACCTAAACTGGCTCATTTAGATGCCAAAAATATTCATGAACCATATGCGAAAAATCCAAATCTAAAACTGGATTATCCGCATCCAATTGTAGATTTAAAACTTAGCCGATTACGTGCCATAGAAGCCTTTAAACAGCTTTAAGAGTACAAACAGGAGATTGGTCAGTCTCGCCCCCATCTGCCATAGGTTAGCATGATGGGAGATTCAACGATTAAACCGACAGTTAGGCGGCTTGCTCGTCACGTTTAAAGACCAATTCGCCTTTTAAAGAACTGTCTGCATCGAAATAATAACCTTCACTATTGAATGCTTTTAAGTCTTCTGCGCGTTCTAATTTATTTTTGATGATAAAACGTGCCATCAAACCACGGGCTTTTTTGGCATAAAAACTGATGACTTTATATTTGCCATTTTTCTGATCTAAAAACACAGGTTTAATAATTTCAGCCTGAATTTTTGCTTCCTGCACTGACTTATAATATTCATCGGAAGCTAGATTCACCAATAATGCCGACTGGTTATGTTTTAAATCTTGGTTAATTAAATTGGTGATGATATCGCCCCAGAAACGATACAAATTTTCACCGCGCGCATTATGCAACTTAGTGCCCATTTCCAAACGATACGGCATCATTAAATCCAATGGACGCAATAAGCCATATAAGCCAGAAAGCATGCGCAAGTGTTGTTGAGCAAACTCAATCTCTGCAGCAGATAAACTATAAGCATCTAAGCCTGTGTACACATCACCTTTAAAGGCAAACATGGCCTGACGTGCATTGGCAAGATCAAACTCTGCTTGCCAGTCACGAAAACGCTCGACATTCAAAGTGGCAATTTTTTCACTGACACTCATTAAACTGGCAATTTCTGTAGCAGAAAGTTTACGTGCTACATCAATTAACTCTTGTGAATGTTGAAGTAATCTAGGTTGAGTATATTCATCGCTTGGTAATGCAGTTTCATAATCTAAAGTCTTGGCTGGAGAAATTAAAGCGAGCATAAACCACCTAAATAAAAAATACTGCGCTCACTATAGCAGCAGCTTTCAACAAACTCCAATGCGTGTTTTTGTTTAACCCTATCGGAAAAACACGTTGCGTTGTATTGCTAGAAGATGATCTCTTAGATCAATCCAACGTGGAGGCTGAGGTGCTTTTATTTCAGTGTCTGCTTTAAAAAAACATTGATTCACTCTGATCAGTTGAGCTTATTTTTTTTATAGTACTTGCAACATTTCTCTAGGCAATAAAAAACCCACTTAACTCTCCCAAATTAAGCGGGTTAAATAAAAATTATTTTGTTGTATTGTTCTTCCTGCTTAATATACGGTTGCGATGTGTCATTTAGATGACATTTCAATTAAAAAATGAATAGGATCTGTTGACATTTGCTGTATAAAAAAATAGCGAGATAGTAAAATTCAATCGCCAAACCAAATTCACTACTCGCTATACCTCGTAAAATGTTGAATGATCAACACTGGTCTAAGTTAAAAGCTATTCTCGCAATTTTAATATTTATCTCAAATCAAATTTGAGAAATTTTTTTGAGGCAATCCTATATCGTATTAGAACAGGATGCCCTTCGAGAGATTTACCCGAGGTTTTTGGTAATCCAAACTCAATTTTTAAAAAGTACAATCGCTGGTCTAATAAAGATAAGATAATGAAAATATTTAAAATATTCTCAGAGAACGCTGATCGTGAATGGATATTTATTGATGCTACTCATGTTAGAGCACACCAACATTCAGCAGAAATCCCTAATCAGGATATTTCAAAAAGTGTTGGGGGTAATAGTTCTAAAATTCACTTAGCTATTGACTCTCACGGTAACCCGATCGAATTTATTATTTCAGATGGAACCACCCATGATGTCAAAGTTGCCCCTATTTTAGTCGAACAATTAGATTTAACTGACACTGAAATAGTCTGTATGGATAAAGGCTATGATTCTGAAATATTAAGAGAGCAGATTAAAAATTAAAGTGCTAAAGCGAATATACCGAAGAAATCAAACACGAAATCAAGTAATGATCATATGGACTGGTATTTATATAAAATCAGACACTTAGTTGAGAATGCTTTTTGCCGTTTGAAGCAATTCCGAGGAATTGCTACACGGTTTGATAAACTAAAGCGAAACTTTCGAAGCGCAGTTGCCTTAGCTTGTATTTATCTGTGGCTGCCTTTATGAAATGTCAACAGACCCTATTTTTAATTTAAAAATCATGTATAGATTTTAAACATCCAACACATATCGTCCTAGTTTAACCTTTCCACTCAAATTCACTAAAAGATTGGTCTTCTTTCAGAGTATTTTCTACCGCTTGCGCCAATTGATTTAATAAACTTTGCTCTGTAATCCGTTCTAGCCAGTCTTGTTCTTCATTGGGGTATGAAGTAATTTCACAAACAAGATGTCCATCTTCACCACGGCTTTGACAGTTCACAGCCAAAGGCAGCGCATGTTGATCTACACTTACAGCGACTTGTGCACCACTCTGCGGCAACGTTTGAAAGCCATAGTGAGATAAGTTTTGTGAAAGTAAATTCGCCACATAATTCTGTGCCAAAGTGCAATCTTGTAACTCTTGTTTATTTTCACAATTCGCCATAAATTTTAATTTGCGCATGCTCGAACCCAAAGGCTTTTTTCTTGTATGGGTTTAGCATAAGCAATAAAACGCAAACAGCCAAGCAAAAGCTTGGCTGTTTCAGCATAAAGTCTAGGCTTTGCGATTTGTCATCGCAGCCCGTATCGTTTTGGCTTATTCTGTCACTTGAATATTCAGACCTGCCACACCTGCAAGCTCAGTAAAGGTTGGGAAACTTGTCGCTACTGTTTCTGTACCGACAATTTTAATTTCTCCAGAAGTACGCAAGCCTGCGATAGAAAAACTCATGGCAATACGGTGGTCATGATGTGATTCAATCTCGCCGCCTGTGAATATCGCTGACCAGTCACCTGCTTTGCCTTTACCCTGAATGATGATGCCATCGTCAGTGGGTGTGCAGTCAATGCCCATGGTTTTTAAACCATCTGCCATCACTTGAATACGGTCTGATTCTTTCACGCGCAACTCTGCAGCACCTGTCAGTACAGTTTGACCTTCAGCACAAGCTGCAGCAATGAACAATGCAGGAAATTCATCAATCGCCAATGGCACTTGATCTTCAGGAACATGAATCCCTTTTAAAGTACGTGAACCACGAATACGAATATCTGCAATTGGTTCACCGCCTGCAATACGTTCATTTTCCACGCTCAGGTCTGCACCCATTTGTTTCAGAATTTCAATCACACCTGTACGGGTTGGGTTAATGCCCACCGCTTCTAAGGTTACATCTGAATTTTCTGTAATGGCTGCTCCCACCATGAAGAATGCCGCAGATGAAATATCAGAAGGTACTTGAATATCTGTACCCACCAATTTACCGCCGCCTTGCAATGAAATACGGTTACCTTCAGTTTTCACTTCATAACCAAATGCACGTAACATACGTTCGGTATGGTCACGCGTTGGTTCAGGCTCAGTCACTGAAGTTTCACCTTCTGCCCAAAGCCCTGCCAATAAAATACCTGATTTCACCTGTGCAGATGCCATTGGCAAATCATAGTGAATACCTTTCAGCGCTTGCGCACCTGTAATCGATACTGGCGGTGTGCCACGTTCACCCGTCGTTTGAATTTGTGCACCCATTTCACGCAATGGTTTAGCAATACGTTCCATTGGACGCTTGGTCAATGACGCATCACCTGTCATAACAGAATCAAACTGCTGTGCAGATAACATGCCTGCCAACAAACGCATAGATGTGCCTGAGTTGCCCATATAAATTGCGCTTGCAGGTGCTTTTAAACCTTGCATGCCTACGCCATGAATGGTGACTTCACCATTTTTAGGGCCTTCAATGCTCACACCCATATCACGAAATGCTTGCAAAGTCGCCAATGCATCTTCACCTTCAAGGAAACCTGTCACATGCGTAGTGCCTTCGGCAATTGCACCAAACATAATGGAACGATGTGACACAGATTTGTCACCCGGTACGGTAAATTTACCTTGGAAAGTCTTAGCACCCGGCAAAATCGTAAATTGTTGTGTCACGTTATTGTTCTCCATAAAAGGTTTCTTGGCGAGCATATGATTAAAATGCTGTCGTGCCGCTTGTGCATGTCCAAGCAAGCCCATTAAAGCATGCGAGTCTTCTTGTTCAATCAGTTGGCGAATAATCGCGAGTTGACTTTCAAAGCCATCCACCGCTTTTAACAATGCAGTTTTATTGGCCAAGAAAATGTCATGCCACATTTGTGGATCGCTGGCAGCAATACGTGAGAAGTCACGAAAGCCACCTGCAGCATAGCGGAAAATGTCTAAATTATCTTCCCGATTTGCCAATTGTTCGACCAAATTAAAGGCCATTAAATGTGGAAGATGACTGGTATACGCCAATACCTCATCATGTTTTTCCACATCCATGCAAATTACTTCGGCTTTGGCGCTTTCCCACATTTGAATCAGTTTGCTGACTGCCCATGACGCACTACTAGGTAAAGGAGTCAAAATCACTTTGTGGTTGGCAAATAGATCAACCTTACCTGCATGCACACCTGTATGTTCTGCCCCTGCTATTGGATGACCAGGGACAAAACCTTCAGGTAAGTTATCACCAAATACGGCTTTGGCTGCAGCCACTACACTACCTTTGGTGCTACCAACATCGGTCAGAATCACGTGATCTGCCAAATAAGGCTGAATCTGTCGTAAGACTTTTTCTGTTGCTTGCACAGGCAATGCCAACACTACCAAATCTGCACCCTGTACGGCCTCTACAGGATTGTTAAAGCCTTGTTCAATTAATCCTAATTCCAAAGCATCTTGCAGCGTTTTTTCAGAACGGGTCGATGCCACAATATGCCGACTTAAGTTTTCTGCCAGCATTACACGTGCCAAACTCGAGCCTATTAGCCCGAGTCCGATAAATGCAACTTTTTCAAACAATGGTTGCGCCATGTTTTATGCCTTCGCTTCCTTGCCCAATACTTTGGCTAATGCACGCAGGAACTTGGCATTTTCTGCTTCTGTGCCAATTGAAACACGTAAATGGGTCGTAATACCCACAGGACGTACAATTACACCTTCTTTCAATAAGGCATTAAAAGTTTGACCCGGATCGGCTTCTACATCTACCAAAATAAAGTTAGCACGTGAAGGCACATAATTCAGACCCAATGCTTTAAAGCCTGCTTCCAATTGCGCCATGCCTGCTTTGTTGGCAATACGTGATTTTTCGATAAAATCTTCGTCTTTTAATGCCGCAACCGCAGCCACCATTGCCAAGTGATTGACGTTAAATGGTTGACGAATACGGTTTAAATAATCGGTCACTTCTGCAGAAGCTAAAGCAAAACCAACGCGCAGCGCCGCCAAACCATAGCACTTAGATAAAGTACGGCTCACGATTAAGTTTGGATATTGCTCAAGGAATTTAAGGCTGTTGAAGTTTTCTGGGAAATATTCCACATAGGCTTCATCTAATACCACAATCACCCGTGCAGGAACTTTTTGCATAAAGGCTTCAAATTCAGCCTCTTCAAACCATGTGCCTGTTGGGTTATTTGGGTTCGCAATAAAAATTAATTTAGTGTTGTCTTGAATTGCTGCTGCCATAGCATCCAAGTCATGTGAGAAGCCTTTGGCAGGCACTTCAATGGCTTGTGCATTAATTGCTTGCGTTACCAAGGCATAGACCGCAAAAGCATGCTGACTATACAAAACTGAATCTTTGTCTGAAACGAATGCACGAGCAAACATTTCAAGCAAATCGTTTGAACCATTACCCAAAGTAATACGGTCATGCGCAAAGCCAAATTGTTTTTGAATTTGGTCTTTTAAAATAAAACCACCACCATCTGGATAGCGACCAATTTCAGCAATTTCTGCTGCAACGGCTTCTTTAACTTTGTCTGAACAGCCCAATGGGTTTTCATTTGAAGCAAGTTTGACGATATCTGTAATCCCCAACTCACGCTCAAGTTCACTGATTGGTTTACCTGGTTGATAAGGCTTTAACTTCGAGATGCCTTCATTGGCTGGGACAAACGACATTTTACACTTCCAGTTGACTAGGTGGTGAATGTGGCGCGCATGACAAACATGCACATCACTGAATTAAATACGATTACAACACGGCAGCAGGATAAGAACCCAAGACACGAATTTCTTTCACCAATGGACGGATTTCTTCAATCGCTGCACGGACATTGTCTTGCTCGACATGCCCTTCTAGGTCAATGAAGAATACATAGGCCCATTTTTCAGGCAAGGCAGGACGTGTTTCAATACTGGTCAAGCTAATATTGTGCTTCGCAAATGGTGCAAGAATCTCAAGCAATGCCCCTGCGCGGTCATGTGCAGACACCAACAATGAAGTTTTATCATTGCCACTTGGTGGAACTTTCTCACGACCAATCACCAAGAAACGTGTGGTATTTTCTGGGTTATCTTCAATATTGCTATGTAAAATTTCGAGTTCGTAAATATTGGCCGCAATTTCAGAAGCAATTGCAGCAGAATGCCATTCATTACGAATACGGCGCGCTGCTTCTGCATTGGAGCTGAGTGCCACACGTTCTACACCCGGATAATGTACATCTAACCATTTACGGCATTGTGCCAAAGTTTGCTGATGCGCATAAATTTGTTTAATGCTGTCTTTACGAGTGTTTTCTGACACAAGGAATTGGTGATGAATACGCAATTCCACTTCACCAATCACATTTAATGGCGATGATTTAAAGCAGTCTAAAGTATGGTTCACCACACCTTCAGATGAGTTTTCGACAGGCACTAAACCATAGTGCGCACTACCTGCTTCCACTTCACGGAAGACTTCATCAATAGTAGGCAAAGGACGCACAATCGCGTCTTGACCAAAATGTTTAAGTACTGCGGAATGCGTATAAGTACCAATTGGCCCTAAAAACGCAATACTTTGTGGCGCTTCAAGTGCCAAACATGCCGACATAATTTCACGGAATAAACGTGCCATGGTCACATCAGACAACGGCCCTTCGTTGCGTTCCATAACATTACGTAAAACTTGCGCTTCACGTTCAGGACGGTAAAACAACGGGCTCTCTTCTGCTGCAAATTTTGCTTTCGCCACCGCTTCAGCAAGTCGTGCTCGACGGTTAATCAGCTGCTGAATCTGTTGATCTACAGAGTCAATATCTTCACGGATTTTAGCGAGATCAAGAGAAGTCGTTGTGTTCTGATCGTCTTGGATCATTGTTATGTCGCCCTTCATAAACATTTTGCAAATAGTATAACAATAGTTAGCTTTCAAATGTTGCGCAATACAACTTTCAGTGTTTCAGATTTAAAAACATACAGTTGATCAAAGCATCACCAATCTATACATTTAAGCCGCAACTTTGCACAACGTACCGCTTAAAACTGGGCAACTATGCTTTTCTTTTTTGCATCTCTAATTCTAAGCGGTGTAATTTTATTTTTAAGTGTAATTATCAATCAGCTCATTGCTTTTAAGTCTGATCAAATTCATAAAAAAAGAGCCAGCACTGGGCTGACTCTGGAGATGATCCTTGATCTTTATTCAATTGGACTTTTAGGCATTGTTTTAACGCCCTAATAAACCACGCGCGACAATTTCTTTCATAATTTCATTGGTTCCACCGTAAATTCGCTGGATTCGCGCATCGACAAAGAAACGAGAAATCGGGTATTCCGTCATATAGCCATAACCGCCAAACAGTTGCAGCAATTGATCGGCAATTTTCATTTGCATATCTGTCGCAAAGCTTTTTAAAGCGGCTGCAGTTTCGACGTCCAGTTTGCCCTGCATATACAATTCGACGTTTTGATTATAAAAAGCAGCGGTTGCCAATTCATCAATTTTAGCCTGTGCCAAAACAAAACGGGTATTCTGGAACTGACCAATGGCTTGTCCAAACGCCTGACGCTCTTGCACATATTGTGTGGTCACATCAATTGAACCTCGAATAGCACCCAATGCAGTAGCTGCAATCGCAGTACGTTCACGTGGCAATTCTTGCATTAAATAGGCAAAACCATGCCCTGCCTGTCCTAACAATTGATTTTTCGGCACTTTGACATTGTCAAAGAATAGCTCTGACGTGTCTTGTGAATGCAAACCAATTTTTTCCAAATTGGTGCCTTTTTTAAAGCCTTCTAAATGAGTATCGACCAACATGAGCGACACGCCTTTGGCACGTGCTTGCGGATCTGTTTTTACTGCCAAAACCACTAAGTCTGCATGCTGACCGTTAGAAATAAAGGTTTTAGAACCATTCAGTACATAATGATCATCTTGCAAAATGGCGTTGGTACGCATGGCTTGTAAGTCTGAACCCGCACCTGGCTCGGTCATGCCAATTGCACCAACCACTTCACCCGACACCATTTTAGGCAGCCAGTATTGTTTTTGTTCTTCTGTACCAATATGCAAAATGTACGGCGCAGCGATTTCAGAGTGACAGGAAATACCTGTAGAAAGTGCGCTATAACCTGCACGTGCCGATTCTTCGACCAACATTAGGGAATAATGCGTTGGAACACCATAGCCGCCATATTCTTCAGGCACATCAATACATAAAAAGCCATTTTCACCTAACAGATTCCACACGCTGCGCGGCATGATGCCCTCACGTTCCCACGCAGCATAATGCGGTGCAATATGCTCCTGCATAAAACGTCGAAAGTTATCTCTAAATAATTCTAAATCAGCATCATAAGCCAGCATATCCAATCCTTTATTTTTCAATTGTTGTTTTCAATAGTATCCATGCTATGCATTTTTATACAGGCTGTCATGTGTTATCCCTACAGATTGTCTTACTTTACAGTCAAACTTTAGTCGTCATTTCAGATATGCAATGAAACTTGTGGCAGCTCGTACAAGCTGAAGCTGTGAATAGTGCTGCAAACTGTTGCCGAAGTTTATACACTAGTATACTAACTAAAGATGTGTGTGAACTCGCTTATGCCAAATACAAACCCCAATAAAAGAAATATTTATAAAGATGCAGAACATCCATTCGCACAATTTATTCGAATTATTGGCAAAGGCAAAACAGGCGCACGCTCACTGACCTATGATGAAGCCTATCAAGCCTTTGGCATGATTTTGCGCAATGAAGTGCTGGATGTGCAATTGGGTGCTTTTTTAATGCTACTGCGTGTAAAAGAAGAATCGGTAGATGAATTGGCAGGCTTTGTCCAAGCGACTCGTGATCAGTTGCAATTTAAACCACTACAGGTCGATTTAGATTGGTCTTCTTATGCAGGTAAACGCAAACATTATCCGTGGTTTTTATTGGCGGCACTGACTTTGGCAAAGCATGGCTATAAAGTAGTCATGCATGGCGCTTCTGGGCACACCATTAACCGCTTATATACCGAACAAGCACTGCAATATTTAGGTTTCCCCATTTGCGAAAACGACCTACAAGTTGAGGAGCAATTGGCACAACGCAATTTTGCCTATTTGCCGCTACATGCCATTTCACCCATTTTGAGTGATCTTATCAACTTACGCAATGTCATGGGTTTGCGCTCGCCAATTCATACCCTTGCTCGGCTGATCAATCCATTTAATGCCAAAGCCACGATGCAGGCTATTTTCCATCCTGCTTACCGCAGTTCACATCAACAAGCGGCATTTCAGCTAGGTTATCAAAACAGTGCGGTCATTAAAGGTGAAGGTGGTGAATTTGAACGCAATCCAGATGCCAGAACTTTAATTTGTGGTATTAAGAATGGCACCTTATATGAGCACGAACTACCTAAATTGACCGATAGCCGCAGCCCTGTAGAAGAAGAACTAGATTTGGCTGTTTTGAAAGCGGTGTGGTTAGGTCAGCAACCGCATGAATATGGTGAAGTCGCCATTACCGAAACCATAGGTATCGCTTTATATACCATGGGCGTTTGTGATGATTATGCTGTAGCGATGCAAACCGCACAGCAGCTTTGGCAAAATCGCCATCACTAAAACCCAAAACTTTGCTAAAAATACGGCAATAAAAAAGACACCTTCAGAGGTGTCTTTTTGCGCTTTCAATTCTAAATTAAAAGTTACATGGCGTGATTTAAACAAAACGAATAGGTTTAAATTCCTCATGCTTGTGATGATCGTCATCACATTGCTCGCCTTCTTCTTTAGTGCCACGATCAATATAGCCACTGCGCTCGGTTTCAGGCAGGTTTTTCATTTCCCATGCATATACCGCTTGCATGCAAATTTCACGTTGCTCCTTGGTCAAAGCAACGCCATTTGGCCATTTACCAATTTCAACTGCCGTTTTTAAACGTCCAACAATTTCAGGATCGAGTACGGCAAGCATTTGTTCAATATTCATCATTCATCCTGCTGTTGCATTGATTCAAAATCTTGGTTCCATCCTAACTTGGTACGACATGCCATATAAAAGTCATAACCTGGTGGATGTAATAAATTCAATTTATAAGGATGTTTGCGGATATGCAAACTATCTCCAACATTTAATGAAACACTATGTTGACCATCGGCACTGACCATTGGCAACACACGGTTTTCACGAATCTGGATTTTAATTTCACTGTGTCCGCCCACCACAATTGGACGCGAAGACAACGTATGTGGATGCATAGGCACCAACGCAATTGCATCCATGCTTGGATGTACAATTGGCCCACCACCCGACAAAGCATAAGCGGTTGAACCTGTAGGGGTTGAAACAATTAGACCATCACTATGCTGACGGTAGACATACTGCCCATCAATGTTCAGCTCAAAGTCAATCATGTGCACAGACTTGCCCGAATGCAGCACCACATCATTTAAAGCAATCGCTTCATAAATGATTTCGCCTTTAGAGCGCACTTCCATTTCCAGTAAAAAACGACGGTCTGACTGGAAGTGACCTTGTAACACTTGATCTAATTTAAAAATAACTTCAGTCGGTTTAATATCGGTCAAGAAACCTAAACGACCACGGTTCACACCAATCACAGGCGTATTGTATTTGACCAGTGCCCGTGCTGCATGCAGTAATGAACCATCGCCACCCACCACAATCACCAAATCAACCACTTCCCCCAATAAAGCACGGCTAACGGTTTGTGTGTTGGCATAAGGCACAAGTTCAGCAGTTTCAGAATCAAAAACGGGATGCAAGCCCAAGCCTAAAATATGATCATGGATCAGACATAAAGTTTCTACGACAGAATATTTGTCTGGACGACCAATCAGTCCAATGTTCCGAAAGTTCTTATGTGAGAGTTGCACCTGCGATATCGCTCCGCTACGATTCGATGCCTATAATAGCACTAACCCGATTGATTTAAAAAAACTTTAAAACTACATTTTACGGCCTATTTTATGACGTAATTTTCTGTTCAGTCACAGATTAATTATTGCAAATTCAGTAAAAGCTTCGCATGATTAGCAAAATTTATCAGGATCTTATCGCGATTTATGAAGTCTGAGCGTGGCATAGGCATAATTGCATTACTGTTTTGCATTATCGTTATTGGTGGGTTTATTGCATTTAGTATCTACTTGATTCGTCTAGATAATATTGTCAGAGACAAATTCGAGGGACAACGATGGGATATTCCAGCCAAGGTATTTGCACGCCCATTAGAAGTGTATAGCAATGCACCTGTGAGTCAGACTGACTTTACGCAAGAACTAAAACTGCTGGGTTATAAAAATACTGATAATTACGCCAAAACAGGCAGTTATGTCACAGATGGCAATACCTTATTTGTGCATACCCGTGGTTTTGACTTTGGCGATAGTGTCGAACCTGAACAAGTACTAAAAGTAAGTTTTGCCAACAATCAAATCAGTGAAGTGAGCGCCACCAAACCATCTAATACAGGTATTGCACGTTTAGAACCGATGTTGATTGGCGGAATTTATCCACAGCACAATGAAGATCGTGTGCTGATTAAACTGAATAAAGTACCTAAACCGCTGATTGAAGCCCTTATTGCCACTGAAGATCGTAATTTCTATCAACATCACGGCGTTTCAATTCGTGGTACTGCACGTGCTATTGTCAGCAACGTCACTGGTGGCAAACGTCAGGGTGGTTCTACCCTTACGCAGCAATTGGTGAAAAACTTTTATTTAAGCCCAGAACGCACCTTAAAACGTAAGGCCAATGAAGCACTCATGGCCATGCTGATTGAACTACATTACAGCAAAGATGAAATCTTAGAAGCCTATTTAAATGAGGTGAATTTAGGTCAAAACGGTAACTATTCTATTAATGGTTATGGTCTAGCTTCACAGTTTTATTTTGGTATGCCGTTGCGTGAGCTAAACATTTCACAACAAGCCTTTTTGGTCGGTTTGGTACAAGGTCCATCATTATATAATCCTTGGCGCAACACTGAAGCTGCCAAAAAACGTCGTGACATTGTACTAAACAATATGTTGGTGATGGGTTATTTAAACCAAGAACAATATGAAAAAGAAACTGCGCGTCCCTTAAATGTCATTACAAAACCGACCATTGGCCCTGCCCGTTTCCCTGACTTTTTAGATATTGTCCGCCGTCAATTACGTACTGAATATCAAGAAGGAGATTTGACCAATCAGGGTTTGCGTATCTTCACGACGCTTGATCCGATTGCACAAACCAACGTACAAAATGCTTTTAAAGCATCGGTTGAGCGTTTAAGCAAAGCCAATCCAAAGCGTTTAAAAGAATTACAAGGCGCGGTGCTAATTTCTCATCCTGAAAATGGCGAGTTAGTGGCAGCGGTAGGTTCTACGCAAGATTTTACGGGTTTTAACCGTGCCTTGGATGCCAAACGTCAAGTTGGCTCACTGCTCAAACCAATTATTTATTTAAGTGCGATTGAGTCTGGTCGATATAACTGGGCAAGTCCTGTAGAAGACAGCCAAATCAGCATCCCAATTGATGGTAAATCTTGGACACCACGTAATTATAGCGGCAGCGATCATGGGATTGTGTCTATGTCACAAGCCCTATCTCAGTCTTATAACCTATCTGCAGTTCGTTTGGGACAGGAGTTTGGATTATCTACCTTCCGTAATCACCTCATTAAATTTGGTGTACCAAGTGATGCGGTTCCGCAATATCCATCTATTTTCTTGGGTGCGGTAGATTTATCACCAATGCAAGTGATGGACATTTACGGTAACTTTGCCACAGGTGGTTTTAAATATCCGACCAAAGCGATTCGCACCGTAGTCGATGCCAATGGACGTTTACTGGATCGTTATGGTTTAACCGTACAACAAACTATTGATCCTTCTGCCGCCTATATTTTGAATTATGGCTTACAGCAAGTGATGAGTTCTGGTACAGGTCGTTCAGCTTACAATAGCTTATCGACAGATTTAAAATTGGCAGGTAAATCAGGTACAACCAATGATACTCGTGATTCATGGTTTGCGGGCTATTCAGGCAATTATTTAGCCGTTGTATGGCTTGGTTTGGATGATAACAAAGTCACAGGCTTAACAGGCTCGTCTGGTGCTTTGCCTGTCTGGAGTAATGTGATGCAGCAATTGCGTCAAAAACCTGTCAACTTACGTCAGACCGAACAAATTCAATGGCATTGGATTGACCGCAGTTCTGGGCATTTATCTGCACAAGGCTGTGAAGGTGCGATGTATATTCCAGTGAATCGTAATAATGTACCGCGTCAGGCAACCGCATGTGGTTTTTCACACTATCAAGTTGAACCCGTTTACCAACCCGATACTGAAACTCAGCAAACAGCTCCTGAAACCAGTGACAGTATCGAAAATTATATCCGTGAAACTGAACCCGTAACAGATGACAATACCGATGGTCGTGTCATCTCAAGTGGCAGTTATATCAATTAAACTTGAGGATATCGGTCAGTTACGCTTATGAAATTATCACGTTTAAGACAAGTTTTTTTCACCACATTCGCTATGGGTGCGATGGCAACGATTGTAGCTTGCCAGAGTTTACCTGAACCGCCTGCTCCTCAGCCTGTGCCTGAAAAACCTAAAACTGTGACGACACCAGAAGGTGTGGTGATTCGTCCTTATGAACGTGAAGAAATTAAGCGTCAATCGTTGCAAGTGGTGGTGCCACAACAAACCGTGCAACAAAAATTAGAGGATGGTCGTAGTTTGCCTGCTTTTCAAAAGTTGATGCAGCAAACCCAGACCGCTTATAAACAAGGTCAATTCAATCAGGCCGAAACAGCAGCTTTGCAAGCGCAGCGACTTGCCCCGCAAGCGGCTGAAACCTATTTATATTTGGCTTTAATTGCCAACCAAAAGAAGCAACCCGCTAATGCAGAAGCCTTGGCACGTCGTGGTTTAAGCTATGCACAAAGCGATGCCATGAAACGTCAATTATGGCTAGTCATTCAAAAAGCAGCACAGCAACAAAATAATGCCAAAAGCCTTGCGCAAGCCCAACAAGCTTTGAAAGATTTGTAAGGACGATAATTTAATAAACTAAAAATCGCTGAGTGTGATTACATCAGCGATTTTTTTATTTGCGCAAACTAGAAAAAATCAAATAAAACGTACACCTGCAATGCCATAGGCATGATGCTGCTCTGCGGTAGTTAAATCATCTTGAGTTAAGCCACCCAAAGCAAAAACAGGAATATCGACAAATTCAGCGATCTGCTGGAATTTTTCCCATCCTAAAGGTGTGGCATCATGATGCGTGGTGGTTACTAAAACAGGACTGAGTAAAATTGCTTCACAACCAATTTGCTGTGCATGTTGTGCCGAAACAATGTCATGACATGCTGCAATATAACGCTGCCCAACTTTTAAATCGCCCTTTTGTAATTGCATCAGTTGCGATTGTTTTAAATGAATTGCTGCAATGGCGTGTTGCTGAATCGTATTTAATTGCTTCCACAATTCCAAATTGACAATCACTTGCCCCAGTTGCTCAATGCAATATTCTGACAATTCGACCTTGCATGCAGCATTGGGTTCAACCCGCCAATACAGCAGTTTTTGCTTAGGCAAATTTGCTAAATGTTTTAAATCTTCACTGACTTTAATTGCCTGTTGCCACACTAGTCGTTGCACAATTGCACGATTGGCTTGTGGAAAATTCAGCTCTAAAAGTTGCGGACGGCTAAACCATGTCCAAGGCACTTGAATATCTTTTAATAAAGCTGCGGGTACAGCAGCCTGAAAAATATGCAGATTGACAATCACATCATCATATTCATGGCAAATAATATCAAAAGCATGCCAATGCTGTATGCCAACACCAACTTCTTCAAACACTTCACGGCGGCAAGCATCTACAGGAGTTTCGCCTGCTTCCACTTTCCCACCTGGAAATTCGTGTTTATTGCCCTGATGTTGTTTGGCTTCGCGCCAACCCACCAACACTTTGTTTTGATGAAATAACAGCGCAATTGCCACATGAATATTTGGCTTGGACATGAACCCGATTCCTTTTTTGCAATGTACGTTTTACTGCAAATTGTAGACTTTTATAAAATTAAAAATAATCCGTTGACAGGTTTACATGATAATGATTATCATTATCATTTAAAACTATTCTTACACACCACGGAGTAACTCAAAATGAACGCCCCATTTAACTTATTTTCACGTCATTCAGACACTCAGCATGCCCTACCTATGTTACATTCAAATAACTTGTTCGCGCTAGGACGCGAAATTCGTATTTTGCATGCAGGCGAAGAATATCGTTTACGCTTAACCCGTAACAATCGTCTTATTCTCACAAAATAATTAAAATAATCAACACAATAATAAACGTGGAAACAGCAGTATGAATCAGCGCATACTGCTTTTAAGTTCTGACTTGTTTAATTTTAACTTGCTTCCTAAAACCAATCATATTTACAACTGGGCTTTAGGCAACAAAATACGCACTTTTAAACCACCTTGTTCAGCACGTGAAAATTCAATTTTTCCTGCATGCAACTCTATAATTTTCTTACAAATCGACAGTCCTAAACCAGAACCTTGAGTTTTACTGCCTAAAGCACGGTAAAAGCGTTCGCCCAAACGTGCCAAAACGTCATCAGTCACTGCATGACCATTGTCGGCGATGCAAATTTCCTGCATCAATTCATGCGGTTTCGCTTCAATCCAAATACGTCCTTGAGGTGCTGCATAACGCACTGCGTTGTCAATCAAGTTGCGCAGGCAGCTAAATAGCAATTCAGGATTGCCTTGCACTTGTATCGGTTGAATATCTGACTGAATCTGAATGGCTTTTTCCTGAATAAACGGCGTCAGACTTTGTAAAACTTCCTGCACCAAGTCTGCTATAGATACCGCACTTTTATTTAACGATGCCGCATCTGTCGGGTCTAAACGTGCCAATAACAGCAAATTTTCCAATACTTGTGTACCACGACTGACATCACGCTGAATTTGCTCTAAATCTTGTGCCAACTCAGGTTGTTGTTGGTATTTACGTTTTAGCACCTGCAAACGCAATTGAATGGCAGATAAAGGAGAGCGTAATTCATGCGAAGCATCTGCTGTAAATCGCTGTTCTGCAATTAAAGACTGCTCTACTCGCCCCAACAATTTATTCAATTGCTGCAGCATGGGTTGCAGTTCTTTCAATTCAGGTTGTGTGGGGATAATTGGCGTCAAATCATGTTGATTTTTTTCTGCAATTTGTTGGGAGAGTTGCTGAATCCGCTTAAATTGACGACCAATCATAAAATGCACAATGGCCCATTGCAGCAACCACAACAGCAATAAAATAGCGGCATAACCTAAACTGGTTGCAGCAATTTCCTTGAAGCGATATTTAAGCGGCTGCGCGACAATCACATGCAAGCCATCTTCCTCTGCCACATAGCTGCGCCAAATTTGTCCATCTTGCCAGTGAAATGAAAAACCATGCTCAGATACCACGGCAAGCTGAGACAAGTGAAGCTGAGAAATGTCATGTTCATCTTCAGAGGTAGTCAAAATCAGATCATCTAATCCCAATTGATAGGCAATATGAAATTGCTCACTCAACTCATCGACCTGATTGCCTGCATGGTCACGCAAGTCTGCTCGCAGCAACATATCGGCTATTTCATCCATAATGTCATCATGCACGCGCATGGTCTGATAACTGGCAACCGCCAATAATAAAATCAGGGCGAGTCCACCCGCCAAGACCGAACTTAAAACGGAGCTTTTAACCAGTTTGGACTGTAAAGAAATGACCTGTTTAGACATGCGGAGATCAAACTGAATTAGTTATCTTGCTGCATACGATAGCCTAAACCTCGGATGGTTTTAATGCGGCTACTGCCAATTTTTTTGCGTAATTGATAAATAAATACTTCAATCGCATTACTTTCAATTTCATCGCCCCATGCATATAAAGACTCTTCGAGCTGTTCACGAGTCACCACATGCTGCGGGTTTTGCATCAGTTTATGTAAAATCTGGAATTCCTTGGCCGTTAAATTGACCTGTTGATCATCCACTTTCACTTGTTTGCTTTGCGTATCTAAAACCAAGTTGGCAAATTCAAGCTGCTGTGTCGGATGACTTTGCGCATTGCGTAACTGACTGCGTACCCGCGCCGAGAGTTCTTCAAGGCTAAACGGTTTAACCAAATAATCATTGGCGCCCAAATCAAGTCCCTGTACCCGATCTTGAATACTATCGCGCGCAGTAATGAAAATAACAGGAGTATCCTGTTGCTGCTGTCGTAAAGCGTGCAGAATTTCATCACCGCTATTTTTAGGCAACCCACGGTCTAACAACACACAATCATAATGATGCTGCTGAATGGCTAAAATGGCGTGATCGCCACGCTCGACCCAATCGACATTATAACCATCCATTTCCAGCCAGGTTTTAATACTTTCTGCTTGTGATACATCATCTTCAGCCAAGAGTAGTCGCATGCCATCCTCTGTTATTTTTGATGTACTTCAATTAAGAATCTAAGAATTATAAAACCACATCCCTCCTGTGAGGTATGTGGTTTTTCAGTGATGAATGCTGCTTGAAGTAAATCATGCGCACGCATTGAATGTTAGAAACGAACCTGATCGACATCTATTTCAATACGTTTTGCAGGCTTGTGATCAATATCCACTTCACCAACTAAGGTAACAGGCGTTTTGGCAGAAACGGCTTTGCCATTCCATAAGTCATCATCAATATCGACCGTAATAGTGCCTGTGTTATCACGGAACTGATATTTTTCATCACCAATAGATTTCACCACATAACCTTTTAACTGCACTTTGCTGTCATCTTTCAGGCTTAAAGCTTGTTTTACAGTTACATTTTGATGTAGTGCTTGGGTGTTAATGCTGTCGTTTGCCATGGTGATTGAAGCCATTGCCATTAAACCTGCCATCAACATTGCTTTCATTGTAAATTTCATTGCTTCACCTTTTTGTGTTGCTCATTTCGTTATGGTGATTAAAACAAAGCAAGATGAGCTGAATCTTAAGATTTCCATTTTTTAAAATTCATCGTAAAAAGTTTGAATCTGCTAATTTAATGGCACGACTCGCAACACTTCCTCTAAAGTGGTCATGCCTTCTAAAACTTTGCGTGCGCCTGCAATACGCAACGGTTCAATGCCCTCTTTTTTAGCTTGCTGACGTAATTCATTTAAATTGGCATTGGCACTGATGAGCTGTTTGGTGTCTAAACTTAAAGGCATAAACTCATAAATTCCGACCCGACCTTTATAGCCCGTTTGACGACATTCATCGCATCCGACAGGTTTAAACACTTGTGCAGGCATTTCCATAATGTAGTCAAAGGTCAAATGTTCCCAGTCTTTTTCATTTATTGAGCCTTCCTGCTTACAATGCGGACATAGCTTACGCACCAAACGCTGTGCCAAAACGCCTAAAATTGTGGCAGCAGTCAAAAATGGCTGCACGCCCAAATCATGCAAACGAGTCAAACTTGACGGCGCATCATTAGTATGCAGTGTCGATAAAACTAAATGCCCCGTCAGTGCCGCTTGAATCGCCATATTTGCGGTATCCTGATCTCGAATTTCTCCGACCATAATAATGTCAGGGTCTTGACGCATTAAGGCACGCACACCATCGGCAAAACCTAAATCAATTGCAGTATTCACCTGCATTTGGTTAAAACTCGGTTCTAACATTTCAATCGGGTCTTCAATGGTGCAGACATTGACTTCATCGGTAGCCAATTGCTTTAGCGATGAATACAGCGTGGTGGTTTTACCCGAACCTGTAGGGCCTGTAACCAAAATAATGCCGTGACTATGTGCAGTCAGGGCATGCCATTCATTCAACAAACGACTATCAAAACCCAATTGCTGAAAACTGCGTACCAATACTTCTGGGTCAAAAATACGCATCACCAGTTTTTCGCCAAACGCCGTTGGTAAGGTCGATAAACGCAGTTCAGTTTCTTGTCCTTTTGGAGTTCGGGTTTTTAAACGTCCATCTTGCGGTTTACGTTTTTCGGCTACATTCATACGCCCTAAAATTTTAATCCGTGAGATGACTGCGGTAAGCGTATTGGCAGGCATGTTATAAATGGTGTGCAACACGCCATCAATACGAAAACGTACTTTGCCTGTGTCTTTACGTGGTTCGAGGTGAATATCACTTGCGCCTTGTTCAAAGGCAAATTGCAGCACCCAATCCACCAACTTCACAATATGTTGATCATTGGCATCTGGGTTTTGGGTATCGCCCAATTGCAATAAAGCCTCGACCCCTTTATTTTCACGGTCATGTGCAGAAGATTTTTGTGATGAGTGTACTGCGCGACTCACTTGGTAATATTCGATCAAATAACGCTGTAATTGATCTGGGCTGAGTAAAACTCGCTGAATTTTTTTGGGCAATAAACTATGTTCTAAGTTGGCAACCCATTCTTTTTTATAAGGTTGATCTGTCGCAATTAACACCGCATCTGCAGTCACTTCCACCGCTAAAATACGGTTACGCAGTGCAAATTCCTGCGACATCACAGCTGTTAAAGCAGCAACATCGGCTTTTAACGGATCAATAATATAGAATGGCAAGCCTGATTTATCAGCCAGCCATTGGCATAAACGGTTTAAAGTTAAAGTGGTTTGGGGATGACTTTGATCGACCAAATTAAAGTTGGCAATCCATTGTAACGGATGCCATTTTAATTGATCACGCTGACGATGCGTGGTTTGTACCAAAGCCTGATCACGCTCGGTAATTTTGCCATCTTTGACTAATTGTTCTAAGCACCAAGTACTGTCTATCTCAAAATTAAAATTCATTGTTATATGCCCCAAAATCTGGGTTTACTATAGCAGAGTTTACTTTCAGGACTGAATGTCTTCTTCAACTCATGTATGCCGTATTGTTTAATCCAGTCAAGAATTTACAAGGAAAAGCGATTCTTAAATGGCGATAAGCACATTTCAA
This sequence comes from Acinetobacter sp. YH16051, assembly GCF_013417135.1. Classification (NCBI taxonomy): domain Bacteria; kingdom Pseudomonadati; phylum Pseudomonadota; class Gammaproteobacteria; order Moraxellales; family Moraxellaceae; genus Acinetobacter; species Acinetobacter sp. YH16051. The sequence continues at coordinate 203,550 of NZ_VPEN01000004.1, forward strand.
ATATATGATGTTTAAAATAGCGCCCTGTATTTGGAATGTTGCTGTGGATTCACTTACACCACCCTCTTTAATCACCACCAATTTTCCCGAACTGCTCACCATGTTTGCAGCAGCGCTAGGCTGTGGTTTACTCATTGGTTTAGAGCGTGAGCGCAGCAAGAGAAATGGACAACATCATCACTTTGCGGGAGTGCGTACCTTCGGTATTTGCTCACTGTTAGGTGCAATCTGCTTTTTATTTGGCACACCGCTCGCTATTGTGGGTGCACTGATTGTTGGTGGAATTGGTTTGTACTCCCTTAAAAACCAAACGGAAGATGACCCCGGTGCAACCACCGAATTGGCTTTTGTTATGACCTATTTTATAGGCGCATTGTGTTTGTGGAATATTCCACTTGCTGCAGGTTTGTCGGTTATTTTGACTGGCTTACTCATGACCAAACACACTATGCATGGCATTATCAGCCAATGGATTACCGAAGCAGAACTGCGTGATGGCTTGTTCTTATTGGCCTTGGTATTGATTGCTTTGCCACTTACTCCCAATACCCCCTTATGGGGCAATGTTCTTAATCCTTATGTGATTTTAAAACTGCTGATTTTAATTTTAAGTGTGCAAGCGTTGGCACATATTGCAAAACGTTTACTTTCCAGCAGTAATGCGCTCATGCTTTCTGCCATTGCTTCAGGTTTTGTGTCCAGTACAGCAACCATCGCCAGTTTAGGCATGGAAGTGCGCGCAGGTCGTGGTGATGCACGTGCCAATGCGGGCGCAGCTCTGATGTCTTGTGTTGCAACACTTGCGCAAATGCTAATTATTGTGGCGGGTGTCAATCTGATTTGGTTTAAGTTATTAATTATTCCAAGTTTGGTCGGAATCGCGATTTTGGTTGTAGCGGGTGTCTGGTTGCTCAAAAAACATAAAAGTACGGCAACGGCAAAGCCAGAAACCGATACCCGTATGTTTAGCCTTAAAGAAGCCGCAATTATTGTGGCGACATTGACCGCAATTCAAGCGATGGTATACGGCTTGGAACAAACCCTTGGGGATGCAGGTTTAATCATTGGTACCCTGCTCGCCTCGTTATTTGAGGTTCATGCCGCAATTGCAACCGTGGTGATGCAAGGTCCACCGAGCCAGCAGGTACTTTTGTATGCCTTAATTTTAGGTGTGGTGGCACATGCGATTGCCAAATGCGTCAATGCCGCGCTCATTGGTGGTTTGCGCTTTGCACTGTATTTCGCCCCTGCCCAAATTCTGCACATGCTGGCGTTGGTGGCTATTTTATATATGCTGGTTTAATCGACAGCGATTAAAACAATTTTTAGGATATGTACTGCGTGCTGATCAACACGGAAACTGACATCAAAATCTGCAAAATTCATGGTGTAAATTCGTTCAGCATCATCCTGATATGCAGGTCGTGGATCTAAAGACAAGACCTGTTCCAATTCCTGCACAATTTGTGGTTGCAATACGCCTGAGCCGAGTAACTGATTTTTTTGCGCTTCGGCTGTGTCCATCCATAGCACTGTTTTTCTTATGGGTTCATCTTGCGCATAACCACTTTGTGCATCAGGCACAGCATCTGAATATTGAATATAAGGTTTAATATCCAAAATAGGCGTGCCATGCAACAAATCTGCTCCTGTCACATAAACTCGCAGTGACTTACCCACTTTTTTGACCTGTTTAAATTGCACTACAGATAAACCAATGGGTGCAGGTCGATACATGCTGCGCGTCGCAAACACACCTATTTTTTGATTACCACCCAAACGTGGCGGACGCACTTGTGCACGAAAACAGGGGTTTTGCTGTTTCTGTACGGTTGGATGAGCATCGGTTTGGTTTTTATTGTCGTGAAATTGCCAGATTAACCATAAGTGACTAAACGCTTCGATCCCTTGAAATGCCAACACATCGTTATAAGGCGCTTGCATTTCAATATACGATTCGACCTGTACCAGATTTGGTTGACGAGGAATACCAAATTTTTCTCGGTAGGGAGAGTGCATAAATCCGATTATTGGCATTTTTAGATCAGTCTTCATCACTTTTTCTGATAAGCTCAATTAAATATATTCAGTTTATAGAGAATGATTTTAGATTAGAATAGCAAGCTGTTCTAATTTGATAATTTATTGAGACCTTTAATGGCTGCTTTCAACGTCGAAAAGATTACTCACGTACACCACTGGAATGACACTTTATTCAGTTTTAAAACGACTCGCGATACCGCACTACGTTTTAAAAACGGTCAATTTGTGATGATTGGTCTGGAAGTAAATGGCAAGCCTTTAATGCGCGCTTACTCGATTGCCAGTGCTAACTATGAAGAAGAGCTAGAATTCTTCTCAATTAAAGTACCTGATGGCCCTTTAACGTCTATTTTACAAAAAGTAAAAGTGGGCGATGAATTGCTGGTTTCTAAAAAACCTACAGGCACTTTGGTACTGGATGATTTAAATCCTGGTAAAAACCTATACTTACTTTCTTCAGGTACAGGTCTAGCTCCATTTTTGGCAACCATCCGCGACCCTGAAACTTATGAACGCTTTGAAAAAGTGATTGTGGTTCACGGTACACGTTTCATTTCTGAATTGGCTTATCAAGATTTAATTCTAAATGAATTACCAAATCACGAGTTTTTCCAAGAACTTGGTATTCGTGAAAAACTGGTATATTACCCAACCGTTACACGTGAAGAATATCCAAACCAAGGACGTGTGACCACGGCAATTGAATCGGGTGAAATCTTTGAAAAAATTGGTTTACCACGTTTTAACCCTGAAACTGACCGTGCCATGTTATGTGGTAGCCCTGCATTCTTAAAAGATGTTGCAGCATTACTTGACCAACATGGTTTAAAAGAATCACCACGTATGGGTGAATTGGGCGATTACGTGATTGAACGTGCTTTCGTTGAAAAATAAAAGCTGTTGAATCTAAAAAACCGAGCTAAATAGCTCGGTTTTTTGTCATTAGCATCAATTAACGTACACTGCGACCTTCTTGGTTAGCACGTCCTTCACAGTGTGCACCACCACCAATTACAAACCCACGCTCTGCCTGACATGAACCAATCATACGACCACTCGAATCATAAGTTGTCACTTTTGAAGCACAACCTGTCATCAAAATAGCCGCTGTTAATGCGATTAAACTAGAAATTTTCATTGTATTACCCCTCTAAAAAATTAGTCTTGTTGCAGTGAAATCTGCGAATTATTTGGTATGGTTGGCAATAAACCCGTGCGCTCATCTACTTTAGAATAGTTAATGCCTTGTATGTTGGCACCACCATAACACACAGCTTTAGCCCCCAAAAGAAAGCCCTGTGTAGCGACACATGAACCAATCACTTGCCCTGCAGTATCATAAGTCACTACTTTAGAACTACAGCCAGCCAAAGCAATCAGGCTTGCTATAGAAAATAATTTAATTAGTTTCATTTAACCCTCAATTTAAAAAAAATTAAATATTATTCATCGTGTAAATTATTTTTAAATACATCAATTTATTTTTAATTTTAGTTATATATTATTTTTTGTAAATAGCAATTTGGAATAACTTATCGTTATTTTTACTTCAAATTTTAAAATTATTGCGACTACAAAAAATTAAAAGCACTCCATCTAAATCACTCAAATCAGATGGAGTGCTTTTTACGTTTATTCTTTATTCTGGTACATTCATTCTTCGTTCAGCCAAAGCTTGCTGAATCACATGATATCCCGCTGTTAAGCCCAAACTCGCCATAATCACGGCTACCACAAGATCTGGAATCAAACTACCCGTACCAAATACACCCACTGCCGCCAAAATAACTGCGAAATTACCAATCGCATCATTACGGCTACATAACCACACCGATTTCATATTCGAATCACCATCTCGAAATGCATATAAAATCAATGCAGTAACCACATTGGCTAATAAGGCGATGATCCCAATAATACCCATGGTTATGGCTTCAGGTGGAATACCCTGTATATAGGCATAGATAACCTTGCCCATCACCACCACACCAAACAAGGCCATCGTGATGCCTTTGACCAAAGCCACAGTAGCACGCCAATACAAACTTGCACTTAACACCGCAAGTGAAATCCCGTAATTGACAGCATCTCCAAAGAAATCCAGTGAATCTGCCCATAGGGATGATGAATGGGCATAGGCACCACCTATCAACTCGATAAAAAACATGCTGAGATTGATCACCAATGCAATCCATAACGCGGTTCTAAATTTACTATTCGGTTTGATTGGCGCAGGTTCATGACTACACGTACATGCCATAGACACACCTTCTTTCAAAATGAAACTGTTTCGATTATGCTCATTTAAAACTATAGACTTAGTCCAAGGTCAAGTATGGCACAATATTTAATTCATGAATTAGCTAAAAAAGTTGGAGTCAGCACAGATACAATTCGTTTTTATGAAAAGAAACACTTACTCACCCCAAGCTTTCGTGCCGAAAATAATTATCGCTATTACAATGATGAGGCACTCAAGCGTTTGATTTTTATTAAGCGTTGCCGTGCTTTAGATATGAACTTAAAAGAAATTGAAGCTTTGATTGAATTAGAAAAACAGCCAAAGCAAAACTGCTGCGCCGTGAATGAATTGATTGATGAACATTTAAGGCATGTAGAAGATAAAATTGCCGAGTTGCAGCATTTTCAGCTACAACTTCAGCAACTTAGACAAGCCTGCATCACACAAACAACCATTGATGATTGTCAGATTTTAAAGCGACTTGAAGCCGAATAATCGCTCTCTCAGCCTTTTCTCATGCGGTTTTGCTTATCTAAAATTGAATTATCAAGACTTCTGATTAACACGTTGCGACAACTGCTCGGCAGTTTCCACACGTTCAGAATAACGATCTACCAAATATGCTGCTTGCCCGCGAGTCAGCAAAGTAAATTTATATAACTCTTCCATCACATCGACAATACGGTCGTAATAGCTAGACGCTTTCATGCGGCCATCTTCCTCAAACTCTAAAAAGGCTTTAGGAATAGAAGACTGATTGGGAATGGTGATCATCCGCATCCAACGTCCTAAAATACGCAATTGATTGACGCTGTTAAATGACTGCGACCCGCCACACACTTGCATTAAAGCAAGCGTTTTACCTTGTGTGGCACGAATTGCACCTGCAGCAAGTGGAATCCAGTCAATTTGTGCTTTAAAAATTGAGCTCATCGAACCATGACGTTCTGGGCTACACCAAACCATACCTTCTGCCCACGCCAACAATTCATGCAGCTCTTGAACTTTGGGATGTGAAGCATCGCCATCTTCAGGTAAAGGCAAACCTTTGGGATGGAAAATTTTTACCTCAGCGCCAAAGTGCTCCAAAATTCTGCCCGCTTCCTGTACCGCCAAACGACTATAAGAACGCTCACGGTTTGAACCGTACATCAATAAAATACGTGGCGGATGGTTCAACGGCTTTGCCTGTACCTGTTCAAAACTTGGTGTAGGCAATAAATCTAAATCAATATTGGGTAATACCATGCTGCATACTCTTAAAACTAAAATGGGCAACGCATGCCCATGTTTTTATCTTAAACCTCAAAATGAAGAAAATTACTTTGAACTGACAATCGACTCATTTTGATAAAACTTTTTACGCAGCCATAAAGACACACTCACCAAAGCAATCAACACAGGCACTTCAACCAAAGGGCCAATAATCGTGGTAAATGCAACGGGAGAAGCCAAGCCAAACGTTGCAATGGCAACAGCAAGTGCTAATTCAAAATTATTCCCTGCTGCGGTAAAGGAAATGGCGGTCGTCCGTGGATAATCATTGCCCATCCATTTGCTCATAAAGAAGCTAATAAAGAACATGGCAACGAAGTAAATAATCAATGGAATGGAAATGCGTAAAACATCCATCGGCAAGCTCAGTACTTCTGCACCTTTTAGTGCGAACATCGCCACAATGGTAAATAGCAATGCCAACAGACTAAATGGGCTAATTTTGGGTAAAAAAGACGTTTGATACCAATCTAAGCCTTTGCTTTTCACTAAAATCAAGCGTGTTAAAAAGCCCATCAAAAAAGGAATACCCAAATAGATTAAAACAGCTTGGGTGATTGTCCAAAAACCAACATCAATCACTTGTCCTGCCACGCCAAAATACGGCGGCAAGAAACTCAGAAACAGCCATGCATAAGTACTAAAGAATACAATCTGAAAAATACTGTTAAACGCAACTAATGCAGCCACGTATTGGTTATCACCACAAGCCAAGTTGTTCCAGACCAAGACCATCGCGATACAGCGTGCCAGACCAATTAAAATCAAACCTGTCATATATTCAGGATAGTTTTGCAAGAAAATAATCGCCAAAGCGAACATCAAACACGGAGCAATCAACCAGTTTTGTACCAAAGACAACAACAAGGTTCGGCGGTCTTTAAACACTTCTGGCAAAGCTGCGTAATCGACTTTTGCCAATGGTGGATACATCATCAAAATCAAACCAATCACAATGGGAAGATTGACTGTTCCCACACTCATTTGATCTAAGCTTGCCGATACTGCAGGAAATACCACGCCAATCGCAACACCTAGCCCCATGGCAATAAAAATCCATAAGGTCAGATTACGATCTAAAAAAGAAAGTTTGGACTGTGCCATGTGCTTACTCGCAATGTGTTGCAATTGTAGGGTTGATGTGCGTCATCGGGCTGACATCTTGCTGCGCGATAATATTTAAAACAGCAAACGCCCATTCGGGTAAATCTGGGTTCAAACGGTAATACACCCACTGCCCCTGACGTTGATCTAGCAAAATAGATAAATTCCGTAACAACGCCAAATGACGTGATATTTTCGGTTGATTTAACTGCAATTGTTCTGTCAATTCGCATACACAAATATTGTGTTGAGCCATCACCAATTTCAGAATGTCCAGTCGGGTTGGGTCTGACAAACATTTAAAAAAATCAGTTTGATTCATTTTTTATCTGCACTTCAATATTAACTATTGCGAATATACGCATATCCATATATAAATGCAATATTGAATTTTTATCGGACTAAAACGGGTCACTACACATGAGCAACAGCATCAAAATTTTTCATAACCCTGCCTGTGGAACGTCACGCAATACTTTAGAATTAATTCGTAATACAGGACAAGAACCTGAAATTATTGAATATTTAAAAACCCCACCTACACAAGCTGAACTTACTAGCATGATTCAACAAGCAGGTTTAAGCGTGCGCGATGCAATCCGCAAAAATGTAGAACCATACGAACAGTTGCAACTTGAAGGTAGCTCACACAGCGATGCGGAATTAATTGCATTGATGGTCGAGCATCCGATTTTAATTAATCGTCCATTTGTCGTGACCGAGTTAGGTGTGAAACTGTGCCGCCCTTCTGAACTGGTCTTAGACTTGCTCACTCAACCACAATTAAAAAGCTTCAGCAAAGAAGATGGTGAAGTGGTGATTGATAAACATGGGCAACGTGTACGTTAACACGCTTTCATCCATCAGAAATTGATTATAAGCAATCTGTCAAATTGGTATTGAAAGTCCCTTCTCGTGCGTTTTGTATAGCTCAGGATGAGGAACTTTCTATATCAAGATTAGCCCCAGCGTTTCAGCATAAGTTTTCTTCTGAATCCCGAGCTATTTACTAGGTTGAATCCTAAATTTAGATTCATACAATAAAGCCATATTTCTGCTATTGCTTTTTGATCATGACCATTTCCCACGTCACCGAACTTCTCTCTCCTGCTGGTTCTTTAAAAAACATGCGCTATGCCTTTGCTTATGGTGCAGATGCAGTCTATGCAGGTCAGCCGCGTTACAGTTTGCGCGTGCGTAATAACGAATTTGATCATGAAAACTTAGCAATTGGTATTCAAGAAGCACATGAATTAGGCAAAAAGTTTTATGTGGTGGTGAACATCCAACCGCATAACAGCAAACTCAAAAACTTTATTCGTGACCTAGAACCTGTGGTTGCCATGCAACCCGATGCGCTGATCATGTCTGACCCAGGTCTGATTATGATGGTGCGTGAAAATTTCCCCGACATGCCTGTACATTTATCGGTACAAGCCAATGCAGTGAACTGGGCAACGGTGAAATTCTGGCAAAATATGGGTTTAACCCGTGTCATTCTTTCGCGTGAATTGTCGATTGATGAAATTGAAGAAATTAAAAACAACGTGCCTGGCATGGAAATTGAAGTATTTGTGCATGGTGCGCTGTGCATGGCCTATTCAGGTCGTTGCATGCTTTCAGGCTATATGAATAAACGTGATGCCAACCAAGGCGCATGTACCAATGCCTGCCGTTGGGAATATAAAATTCACGATGCAAAAGAAGATGAAACAGGTGACGTAATTCCTGTCAAAAATCTTTCTGAAACTGCCGATGCAGATGAACAACACATGCAGGCACAGCATCAATTTAACGAGCCTGTGTTATTACAACGTAATGACGAAGATATGTTTGCTGCCGAAGAAGATGAACACGGCACTTATTTTATGAATTCTAAAGATTTACGCGCAGTGCAGCACGTTGATCGTTTAACTAAAATGGGCATCCATTCACTAAAAATTGAAGGTCGCACCAAATCTTATTTCTACTGCGCACGTACTGCACAAATTTACCGTAAAGCGATTGATGATGCGCTTGCAGGCAAACCATTTGACCCTGCATTAATGACTCAATTAGAAGGTCTAGCTAACCGTGGTTATACCGAAGGTTTCTTGCGTCGTCATGTGCACAGCGAATACCAAAACTACGAAACAGGTTCATCAAGTTTTGATCATCAGCAATTTTGTGGTGAAGTCTTAGAACGCAATGGTGACTACATTAAAATTGATGTAAAAAACCGTTTTGTAGTGGGCGATTCTCTAGAATTGATGACGCCACAAGGCAATATCTATTTCACTTTAACTGAAATTAAAGATAAAAAAGGCAATCTGATTGAAGATGCCAAAGGTTCAGGGCATATTGTAGAAATCCCTATACCTGCAGATGTCGATATGCGTTATGCCCTGCTGATTCGCAACTTACCAAATTCGACTGCAGATATTTCTGCCTCATCGTTGGCTTATCAAGCCAACTAAGTGGCAATAAACTAAGCGAGTTTTGCGATGGCACTCCTGATTACCGACCAATGCATCAATTGCGATATGTGCTTACCCGAATGCCCGAATGAAGCAATTTATGAGGGTGAAAAGGTGTATGAAATTGATGTGGCGCGTTGCACAGAATGTGTTGGGTTTTATGACTATCAAACCTGCGTTTCAGTCTGCCCAATTGAATGTATTATTCCGCATCCTGAGCATGTCGAAACCAAAGAGCAACTGCAGGACAAGTTTAATCAGCTGAATTTATTTGGACAAAATAATAAGGCTAATTAGACTGAGATAAATCCAACTACAGTAAATCAAACTGGATGCTAAAAAATAAAAAAAGAACTGAGTTGTTAGCCGACTCAGTTCTTAAAACCAAAAATAGAATAAATAAACTTTTAATACTGTGCGATAAAGCACTTTACTGAACATAGCGCCTGAGTATTGGGGAACTCAGGCGCTATCTTTTTAGCGAATACAATTTAAGGATGGTTAATCCGCGTATTCAGATGTATTCGTTCAGACTTATTGACCTGAACGGATGATGTAGTCGAATGCTGAAAGTGATGCTTTCGCGCCTTCACCTGTTGCAATAATGATTTGCTTGTACGGTACAGTTGTACAGTCACCTGCCGCAAATACACCTTTTACATTGGTTTCGTTGCGCTCATTAATCACAATCTCACCACGATTCGTCAGCTCTACTTTTGACTCTTTTAAGAAGTCCGTATTTGGTAATAAACCAATTTGTACGAAAATTCCTGCAAGTTCAACAGTATGCTCAACATCTGTCGCACGGTCTTTATATTTCAACGCAGTCACTTGTGCGCCATCACCAATTACTTCAGTCGATAATGCATTGGTAATTACAGTAGTATTTGGCAAGCTGTTCAATTTGTTTTGCAAGACTTGGTCTGCACGTAATTTAGTATCAAACTCTACCAAAGTCACATGCTCTACAATCCCTGCAAGGTCAATCGCTGCTTCTACACCTGAGTTACCACCACCAATCACTGCAACACGTTTGCCTTTAAACAACGGGCCATCACAGTGTGGGCAGTATGCCACGCCGCGGGTACGGTATTCTGCTTCACCAGGTACATTCATCTCTCTCCAACGTGCACCTGTAGACAAGATCACCGTTTTCGATTCAAGTGTTGCGCCATTTTCCAAAGTCACTTCGACCAAACCATTGGCAGTTTCATCAGCACCTTTAATGGCAGATACTTTTTGTAGATTCATAATATCGACATCGTATTCACGCACATGCGCTTCCATTTCTGCCGCAAACTTTGGACCTTGTGTTTTTTGGATAGAAGTGAAGTTTTCAATATCCATGGTATCCATCACCTGACCGCCCATCCGCTCAGCCACAATACCTGTACGAATACCTTTACGTGCTGCATAGATTGCAGATGTATTCCCTGCAGGGCCGCCACCAATTACCAAGACATCAAACGCCTCTTTGGCATTCAGTTTCGCTGCATCTTTGCTCGCAGAATCTGTATCTAATTTAGCTACAATTTCTTCCAAAGTCATACGACCTTGACCAATGTGGTTGCCATCTTGGAATACCATCGGCACAGCCATAATTTTGCGCTGCTCAACTTCTTCTTGGAAGAATGCACCATCAATCATGGTTGCTGTTGTGCCAGGGTTGTAAATCGCAATGAGGTTCAAAGCTTGTACTACATCTGGACAGTTGTGGCAGCTCAACGATACAAACACATCAAAGTGAGATGAAAGATTCAATTCTTTGATTTGCGTTAATACTTCATCCGATACTTTTGGTGCATAACCAGAAGTTTGCAATAAAGCCAAAATTAATGAAGTGAACTCGTGCCCCATTGGTAAACCTGCGAAGAATACGCGCGGTTGCTCACCTACTTTTGCAATCCCAAAACTTGGTGCACGTGCGTTGTTACCGTCAAAACGTGCAGTAACTTGTGGCGAAAGTGCTGCAATTTCTTCAACCAATTCTTTAATTTTGGCAGATTTATCAGAACCATCTAAAGTCGCGACAAGCTCGATTGGGCTTTCAAGACGTTCTAATAAAGTTTTAAGTTGTGTAGAAGTATTTTGGTCTAACATGGCTAACGTCTCCAAGGGAGTAAATTTATTTGTTGATGTCATCTTACGAAAAATAGTTACATAGGGGAAACGGTTTATTTTTATATTTATGATCGTTTTTTTAAATGATAGTGAGTTTCAAGCTTACTATTTCATTTAAAATACCTAAAGCTATTCAATTTAGACATTAACATAAAAACTGAATGTCTGCCTTAAGCAATTGAGCCTAATCATTTTTTATTCAAGTTTTTGTTGAATCCGCAGAATACGCTGCTGTAAATGTCGCGATAAAAACCACAGTACCGCAGACAGTATCAACATAAGCGCCATAACTGCAAGATTCATATAATAAGCAAGCGTATTTAATTGCTGTGCTTGCTGCACTTGCTTATGTACGCTTTGCGCCATAGGCGTTAAGGCTTTGCCATAAACTTGCTGCTGCATGGTCCATAATTGTTCAGGTTTAAAGCCATAATGTAAAAATTGTGGATCTTGCTGCTCGGCTTTGACCAAAGTCAACACTTGCGGAATGGCTGCATCTTTATCTGCAGGATGGTGCATTAATGCGGTTTGTGCCAACAAGTAAGCTTTAACAGGCGTTGCCATGTCTGCATTTTGTAAATAACGCGCCAATTCACTTTCTTGAATGTGCTTTTCATAATGCACAATTTTGGCATATACCTGCTGTGTATCATCTTGTCGGTCATGCTGAACATAACTCAATGCCGACCATAGTAAGATAAAACTCAGCAACCAAGCTACAAATTTCAAGACAAAGGATTGAAAGCGAATATAGAAAAAACGAATTTTCTTGAGCAGATAAACTAAAAAAAATGCACCAATAAATGACACCGATAGTTTTAAAATCAGCCAACCCAACCAGTTCAATAAACTGAAAAAATAATCAGGTTGCTGCCCTAAATTTGCCAAAGTCGCATCGACACTTGCAGGCATGTGTAATTGCTGAACTTCAGTACTTAAACCAAAGAAGCTATAAATCACATCTTGCTGAATAAAAAAGCCAATTGCTGATATAAGCACCACCGTCATAGACAGCACAGCCAAAAAACTGAGCTTTTTTTGACGCTGCTGTAATGCCACAACACCTGTTTTTAGTTGCTGTGGCTGAATGGCATATTCATCGAGTGGGGGCAAATCCGACTCCTTATCAGGCAAATTTCAGATTAAATGAAGTCATTGTCAAAATGCGTTTATTGACCAGACTGTTGGCTTGAACCTATCACCAATTGATTCAGATTCTCCTGCAAGGCTCGCAAACGCGTAGTCGCTTCTGCACGTTTTTGCATGCCTTCTTTTTGTACCTGGATCACATCGTTCACTGTTTTAATGAGGGTATTTTGTACGTGTTCAAGGGTTTCAATATCAATCACCGAACGCTGATTGGCTTTGGCAGTATCAACCGAGTTTTGATGCAATAAATCTGCATTACGGCGCAGCAATTCATTGGTGGCATCATCGATACTGTTGGCCAGTTGCACACTGTTTTTCTGCTCATTTAAAGAAATCGCCAAACTAATCTGGTTTTTCCACGCAGGTAAGGTAATGTTTTTAATCGCATAAAATTTATCGACCAACATTAAATTATTGGACTGGATAATCCGAATCATCGGCAAAGTTTGCATGGCAGATTGTTGCAACACCTGCAAATCACTCACCCGCTTTTCTAAATTATTAGCAAGATGATTGAGATCATAAATTTTTTGAGTCGTGGTCTGATCCTGCGGCTGCGCGGAAAATTCAGAAATTTGCTGCTGAATTTCCTGCTGTTTTAACTTACCTGCTGCAATATAAATCCCCAATTGTTTATATTCATCTTGCACACCATGAAACATTTTATCCAGTGTATCTACACGGTTTTTTAAACCATTTTGTGAGCTTTCAATTTCTGTGACCAGACTATCAATTTGCGCTTTGGTGCTGTTAAAGTTTTGATCAAAACTTTGTTTAGCGCCTTTTAACTTATTGAATAAACCACCCAAAAAGCCACTGCTTTTGTTTGGATTTAAAATACTGTTGGTATTTAACTGCTGTGCAACCTGCACCACCTGATTCAGCTTTTGCCCTGTGACATCCAAATCCTTATTTTGCACCAAACCTAAAAGCTCATCGGTATAACTTGACGTTTTAGTGGCGATATTTTTGCCATATTCTGCAACCGAATGATGGCTAAGATCGCTTAATTCTTTACGCGCAGCCAGCACCTCCTGAAAGTCATCAGGCTGTAAGCCAATTTCCTGCAAATTGAGTTGCTGAAATTGTTGCTGAGTCTGTTCATCACTCACTTGCACAGCGACGTTGCGTTGTTCAGAAGTTGTCATATTTCGCCTCTATCTAATCAAAACCATGCCTTATGATTGCGCAGGTTTTTCTAAGGATTTTCTTAATGTCTTAATTAAATGCTCACGACTTTGATCCAGCTTTTCTAGCTGACTGTGTGAGCCACTTTGCTGACTTTGTTTGACATGATATTGCCATGCAGGAATGAGTACCTGCTGCGCTTCTTTAAAGCGATCTAACAAACTAAAAGAGAGTTGCTGTGAAAGTTGCATTTGAGTAATCGCAATATCATTACTACTTTGCAAAGTCTTTAAACTATAAATTTTCTTGGCCAGTCGTTCGCTAAAATTATCCAAAGGATGCTGATTGCGCACAAATCGTGGATATTCCACTAAAAACTCATCGGCAGCTTGAATGTATTTCGCCATTTGCTCACGCAAACCAACCAACTGCTGAAAACGTGATTGTGATTTCTGAATTTCGATTTGCAGCTTTTGGCTTAAACGATCTGCTTGTCCTAATAAATGATCTAGGTTTTTATAATATTGCACTTGCCCCGCGCCATATTCCAAATCTATGCCTAGCCACTTTTGTAGTGCATTAAACTTACGTTGCTTTAACACTTTTTTAGATTTACCAAGCGCCTGAATCAACTGCTCAATGGTCACACTCAATTGCTGAGTTAAATGTGGATCCACCCCATCCAATAAAACTGACTGCGCTTGAATCACCTGATCTGCATAATGATTTAGACGATATTGATCATTCAACAACGGAACTAAATCATTGCGTTGAATCGCCAAAAGCTCTGCACGATCCACCGTAATCTCTTGCAAAGGCAGTAACACTTCAAACTGAGCCATAGACCATCACAACCCTCTTTACATGATTTTATAGTACGTGTTTTTCGGCTAAGGTCATGTAATATTTTGCAATTTTTTATTTCGATCTGCTTAAATGCTTTTTTATAGATTCGCATAACATCAGTCACAAGATGCCTGATTCAAAACACCAGTGCTTGACATCCTCCCCCCCTTAAAAGAGGGTGATTCCTACAGCTAGACGCTTATGCCCAAGCGCAAGAATGTTTAGAGCTGAGTTTATATCTCGATCATGAGCTGTACCACAGCTCATGCACTCCCATTCTCTTATTCCAAGATCTGTCCTACCTTTGGGACTACTTGAGGTGATCTCACCGCAGCACGAACAGATTTGGGTGGTATAGGCTTCTTGGACTTCTTCAAA
>NZ_VPEN01000050.1:0-4334 GCF_013417135.1 Acinetobacter sp. YH16051
AATGGATTGGTTATCTAAACTAAAAGTTCATTGAGTTTAGAACTATAATGTAAATTTACTGAATCATACCTAATGTAAGTTATTGATTTTATGATTCATCAGTTTAAGTCTTTAATGTGCAAAGACAGAGAGATCTTAGAAGAGTTAGATATCCAAGTTATTCCAAAGGAATTACTGATTACGGTTGAGCACACTTATCCAGATTTTCATTTGGTGATGCATTGTTTTATTTGTAGCTGTGAACATGGAAATATCAAATTAATAGAACATATTGAGTTGGCATGGTTGGATCTGGGAAATCTGCGGTCTTTAGATTGGGCTGAAGCAGATATACCTGTAGTGAAAAAACTACAAGAGGCTGTAAATAAATTTGTGTAATTGCTTTTCATAAATTAAAGGTGATTGCTTAGGCGGTCACCGAATTCAATAATAAAGCGGCTCATAGCGGAATCAACTTAGTCTTTTAGCATATTTGGGAAAGTTGGCTTATTGGGTTTTAAACAATAAGCCACTACAGCAGCCATGATATTTGCCATGAAGTTATTTACCGAACGATGACGTGAATGTTCAAGTTAATATAATTTTTTTAAACTGACAGTTAAAAAAAAATACTTTAAAATGCTAAATGGTTTTTAATTGAAAAATATAGTAATGTCAAAATTAAATGTAGATCAAAAAACAATTTATGAACTTTTTTCAGATAAACGTGCAGATTTTTTAATTCCAGATTATCAGCGCCCATACGCATGGAGTGAGGAGCAGTGCCAAACTCTTTGGGATGATATTTTTAGTTTCGCATTTCCTGAAAATAATGCTGATAATTTTGATGATCGGAAAGACGAATATTTTTTAGGGTCTATTGTTACATACAAAAATGAAAATGATCAATCAGAAATAATTGATGGTCAACAGCGCCTTACAACACTTTTGCTTTTATTAAGGGCATTTTTTGATAAGTTTGCTAACATGCAAGATCAAAGCTCTCAATTAACTAAAAAGCGTATTGAAAGTTGTATATGGAAAACTGATACTTTTGGTGAGGCTGTAAAATCATCATTAAAAATTGATTCTGAAGTTGCGACTGATGATGATAAAGGTGAATTTTTAGAATTACTTAAAACTGGAAATATAATAGAAAATAGCAAGAGTAGATATGTAATTAATTATTTATTCTTTAAAAAGAAAATTGATGAATTTTTGCAACAATTTCCAAGTTATTTTGCCTACTTACCTGCAAGAATATTAGGTAACTGTATTTTGTTGCCAATTGAAGCTGATTCTCAAGATACAGCATTAAGAATTTTTTCAACTTTAAATGATAGAGGGTTGCCATTATCTGATGCGGATATTTTTAAGGCTCAATTTTATAAATTTTATGGAAAGCTGAATAAAAAAGATGAATTTATCAAAGCTTGGAAAGAATTAGAAAAAGTCTGCAATGATATCTTTATGCATAATACTTTTAGTTCGCCTATGGATGAGATATTTTCTCGATATATGTATTATTTACGAGCAAAAGAAGGTAATAAAAGTTCGACAACAGAAGCACTACGAAAGTTTTATGAACGTGATAAGTATAAATATTTAAACTCGGAAAGTACAATTTGTGATTTAAAAGAATTAGCTGATTTTTGGTATAGCGTTAAATTACAAGATAAAACAAGATTTTCGGATCAAATTCTGAAGAAACTATATATATTGCATTATTCACCAAATGGTATGTGGCAGAATATAACATCAGCGTATTTTTTACATAATAAAAAAGAGAATGGTTTTTTGGATGATGAAAAGTTTCAAAAATTTTTAGAAAAAATCACTGCATTTATTTTTACTTATGCAATTACAAATCCTGGAGTGAATGCTTTAAGAACTCCTGTATATGATGAAATGGTAAATATTGTTAATAATAAAGAGGTTACATTCTCTAAGTATAAGTTTAATGAAGTAAATACTAAAACATTATTTAAAACTTATGTTTTTACAAATCAAAGAAACGTTACTAGATCAATTATTACATGGTATGCTTTTAATCTTAAAGAGCAAAAATTACTGCAACTAACTGAGAACTTTCATTTAGAACATATTTTTTCTAGAAAAAGATATCAGATGGAAAATGGCATAGATAATATAAATAATCTTGAGTCATTGGGAAATAAGATATTATTGGAAGAAAGTATTAATATAAAGGCATCTGACTATCGGTTTGAGGATAAGAAAAAGATTTATAGTGGGGAACAGCGTAGAGGAAAGAATCAAGATAAAAGCCAAATATATGAAATATCTGAATTAGTACTTTTAAATGATTTTACTGAAGAAAGTATTATTAATCGTAGTGCTAAAATTTCAGAAGCCTTTTTTGATTTTTTGCGTGATCAAGAACTATTATCTGACAGTTAGTTTGGGTGTGGCTCGACTTTGATTATTTTTTTTATTTTTTCTAAAAAATTGGAATTTGCAATAAATTTAGTTTGAGGAATATATTATTTTTATGGTCTAGGAAGAGGAGTGACTATGAAAAAACATTATTCTGAATTAGAGATTGTTTCAGATGTATTGGAGAAAATACCACATCGTCAAAGTCGTTCAGTCGCGAAAGCCATTTGTGTCTGTAACGATGTAGAAGCCAGCCATTCGTGGAGTTTTACAGAGCCAGTAAAAAATTTTGTGTAATAGCTTTTCAGAAATTAAAGGTGATCACTTAGGCGGTCGTGCATGGATAAAAAGGTATATGATAGCACTAGTACGATAATACAGATTACCTATATTATTTATAATGTCTTTCAAGTTGACTGGATCATCAATAGTAAGCTTAAAGTTAATATATAAATAATTGTTATTAAAATTTTGCTAAAGTCAAAAAATGTAGGGATTGTTATGGGATATTTCTTGGGGTTTTTATATATTGCGATATATATAGTGATTTATTTGTCATTGTTGTTGCTACCTTATTATGTTGCTTATTCTATAATTGAACCTCATAGCTTTTTCGGCGTAGTGGGCGTATTTATTTTAGGCTCAGTAATTGTACCTCTAACTTTAGGTTTTGCTTTTCTGGTATTCGGAAGTATTTTTGTTGCTTTTGAAAAGTTTAAAGAAAAAATAGGTCCAAAACCGCAATCTCATTCCTTATCATCATATAGTTATGATAGTACACTATTAGATGTAACTCCTAAACCCGAAAAGAAAAATACAAAGGGGGTGGTATTATATACAATCTTGGGGGTTGGGATATTAGGACTAATATTATTTTTGGTTGTCAATGGAAATTCAAAAATTGAAGAGGCTAATTCTGATTATGAAACAGCCTCTTATGAAGAAACTGTGGATGATACGCCAACAGATTATCTTTACACCGATACATCTAATGACGAAGTAGTTGACTCTTATTCAACTGATAATACAATTACAGATAATTATAGCTATATGAATGATGCTGTAGATCAGTTTCTAGAGATACTGGCGGATTCTGGAATTTCTGGAGTGGCGAGAAGTGTTCGTGATTGTTATGTAAATACAGAAATTGATAATCTCTACTGCCTCTATCTAGATAATACTGCTCGAATCATGGATGATGCTGTTTCTAAGCAGATGGGTTTTAATCGAGATGAATATTTAAAAGAGGATAGAGTTCAAGCACGAAATCAGAAGTATTATTACATTCCTACTAACACAAGTCATTTGGCATCTAATCATCAGGAAATAATTGAACCTCAGTTAATAGGCTTACTTAAGAGGAAAATACAAGAGAAAAATTACCAACCTCAAAATGCGAGTGATCCATCTAAAACAAATTCAGATTTATATCCGCATAATAATGCTGATGGTTCACGTTTAGGTGTTGAGATGAGTCAGGGTTTTAATAATAATACCAACAACGATAAACCTGAAGCTCTAGAGTCGGATTTGGTAGCCAACGATGGTGAAACTGGGACAGAAGAGAGTAATGAAATAGAGGTTGATTATGAGTAGAGTATTTCTAGCATTAATACTATGTAGTGTTTGTTCTGTTCAAGCATCAGAGTGGGAGTATCTAGGTGAAACTAATGAATTTAGATATGAGTTGGATAGGCAGACTATAAGAAAGGTAGCAACGGGCTATTCGACAATTGGTAATAATGTGACTCAGTTTTGGGTTAAAAAAATAGTTATTAATGATCTTTCAAAAGATGGGTTAGGGATTGGTGACCATACAAAGACCTTATTACACTGAACCGTACCGGGTTTGTCGGAGACTTTTTTATTTAAGTTAGGCCACCTGACCTAACGGGTTAATCTTATCATAGTACATTGCTTCAAACTCAAAAGGCGATACATAACCCAGTGCACTGTGTACA
>NZ_VPEN01000051.1:0-4272 GCF_013417135.1 Acinetobacter sp. YH16051
GTTCTCAGAGCTGCAACTCTTTGAACCGTGGTAACTGGCTTATGAGGAGCGCAGTAACCAAATCTGTTCTTTCAGTTTAGCCTTAACAGGCGCATAACTTCAAGACTAACTCCTCTAAATCAGTTACCAGTGGCTGCTGCCAGTGGCGCTTTGTCGTGTCTTTCCGGCTTGGACTCAAGTCGATAGTTACCGGAGAAGACGCAGCGGTCGGACTGAACGGGGGGTTCGTGCATACAGTCCAGCTTGGAGCGAACTGCCTACCCGGAACTGAGTGTCAGGCGTGGAATGAGATAAACGCGGCCATAACAGCGGAATGACACCGGTAAACCGAAAGGCAGGAACAGGAGAGCGCACGAGGGAGCCACCAGGGGGAAACGCCTGGTATCTTTAAGTCCTGTCGGGTTTCGCCACCACTGATTTGAGCGTCAGATTCTGTGATGCTTGTCAGGGGGGCGGAGCCTATGGAAAACCGGCAACGCCGCGGCCTTTTCTTTTGCCTCTCGATCCTCTCTCATTGCCTGTGCCTTAATGTCTCCGTTCCCTCCGCTCGCCGCAGCCGAACGACCGAGCGTAGCGAGTCAGTGAGCGAGGAAGCGGAATATCCCCGGACTTATCTTCGGCACCGTACGCGCCAGTGCTGCATTTTTTAATACGATGCAGGATAGGGCTAACGCCGCAAAGTGACGTCACCTGACGTTCCTGGATTACAAAGGTTAAAGCAGCGGACAGGAAATGTTTTGTGCCCACAGCTATGCTGGCTTATTCACAAAACAGCGGGACAAGATGTGTTTTTGGAGTACCGCCGGCCCGCTAAAGACTCCTGGTTAGCTCCCGCATGTTTGCTATCTTTTTGCTACCATTTTGCTACTTTTTTGCTATCTCCAGAGTCTTCTGGTCTTTCGGTTGCTATCCTTTTGCTACTTTTTTGCTATCAAAATGCTACCTCTCCCTTCTTGCAATAAATGACCAAGGCACGTTAGCGATGTATACATCGCCGCGCCGCAAGGGTGCCCCTTCCGAATCCCGTTCATCACTGCGTGCTGATTCATCCACGTTAAATCCGACCCCCTTAGCAATAAATCCAGCCATGCCTGACGGCCTGGCCAACGCCTCACGGCCGCACAGTAAACTGCACACCCGTGAGGCGTTATTCGTGAGGTTCAGTGGTGCTTTTGGGCGTCCAGCCGGATTTTAGCCGCTAAAATCCCGGCCATGCATGTGTGTGCATAGCCATGCAGACGCGCCAGAATCATCAGGCGCGTTTTTTCACGATATAGGCACAGGGAAGTGTCGGAAACAGGCAGGAAGACCCAGAAACGCCCTGAGAGCCTCTCAGGCGGTGCACGCAACGGATGTTATGGTAAATCTGCCTCACAGACTGGTACAAAAAAAGCCCCGCAGGGCTTTTTTGCTATGAGTTAGCCATATTTTCTTGCGAATTTTTCATCGGAATCGCATAGATAAATAATAAACTCAATAAACGCGATGATCGCGGGTATGAATGTCCAGCAAAAAATTAGATACAGGAATCCCTGTCCTATTTTACCTAAGTAAAATTTATGTACGCCAAATCCACCAAGGAAGAATGCTAAGAAAGATGATGGCGGTGGAGGTCAATTTTGAGCAGGGTGCGATTGGCCCGATGCACAATCACCCGCATGAACAGCTTACCTATGTGCTCTCCGGGGAGTTCGAGTTTACGATAGGTGAAGAAAAGCAGATCGTGACGGCGGGCGATACGCTCTATAAAGCGCCGCACGTGATGCACGGCTGCATTTGCCTGAAGCCCGGCACCCTTCTGGATACCTTTACGCCGGTGCGCGACGATTTCCTGAAATAAAAAAAGGCGCTGAATCAGCGCCTTTTTAATATCGTCGTTACTCTGTTGCTGGCGTTACGGCCGTTATCGGCTCTGGCAACGGATTACGCGAGAGCATTGCCTCACGCAGCAGCACGCTGCCGCAGGCAAACAGGCCGCCCAGAATCCCTGCCAGCAGCACAATCAGGGCTTTGCCCGGACCGTCTTTTTTCACCGGCAGTGACGGTGAAAGCTGATACCTGAAGGGTTCAAGCTTCACGTCTTCCACGGACAGTTTTTGCAACTGAGTCAGATAGTATTCACGGTTCTGGAAATCCGCATTCAGCTCGGCCACGTCCTTCAGATTCTTTTCAATCTGCAGCTTTTGCGCAATACCGTCAGCACCCAGCGCCACGGAGTAGTCAGGATCGTCTTTTACCGCCTGTCCGTTGCTGTAAACCGGCTTCTTAATGCCTGCCGCGTTCGCCACTTCCAGCGAATAGTTGAGGCGCTGCAGGTTGGTGTTGTGGATATTGGTCAGACGCACGCGATCCAGCTCCAGCTGCTGCTGAACGACTTTCGTTTTCAGCGTGATCTGGTTACGGATATTTTCCATCGTCTCCTGCTCAACAATGCGGGAGATATAGTTGATGTAACCTTCCAGAACCGTCTGCGCGTCTCCCGCCGTCGGGGCGGTAAAGCTCAGCGTCCATGAGGTATACGGCGCTTTGTCTGCGTCTTTAACCTGCGTGTTATCTGTCGCTTTCATTTTCTCAGCAATATTCACCACCGCGCGATGCAGCTCCAGCGGGTCTACCTCGGTGCCTTCCAGCTGAGACATCACGTACGGGGAGGTTTTCATGTACTCTTCGAGCAGCGACTGCGACTGAAACTTTTTGATGAACAGGTTAAACACGTCTCCACGGCTCACCTTCGCGTCGACGTCCAGCACCTGCAGCGTCACCATCATCTGGCGCAGCGTGTTCCACTGCGTCTGCTCGGCCGGCGTGATCACGGCTTTACTGGTCCATTTTTGCGGGATTAAAAACGCAATGGCCAACCCTACTACGGCGAACGCCAGGACGATCGTCACAATACGTTTTTTGGCTGCCAGAAGTACGTCTAACAACCCCAGGAGATCTATCTCTTTGGTGCTTACCGCCGGAGTGGCATAACGGGGAAAATCGAGGTCCGTGTTTTTCTTGAAATCCATCGCTGACATAACCGTTCTTCTTTTTGGAGCGCAGTAAATTTCTGCCTGATTGGTTGCAGTGGTCGGATGATACAAGAAAGTAAGAATAATCTGAACGCCAGATTGATCTATCTGTAGACCGACTATCAGATTTAGGGAAGGTGCGAACAAGTCCCTGATATGAGATCATGTTTGTCATCTGGAGCCATGGAACAGGGTTCATCATGAGTCATCAACTTACCTTCGCCGACAGTGAATTCAGCAGTAAGCGCCGTCAGACCAGAAAAGAGATTTTCTTGTCCCGCATGGAGCAGATTCTGCCATGGCAAAACATGGTGGAAGTCATCGAGCCGTTTTACCCCAAGGCTGGTAATGGCCGGCGACCTTATCCGCTGGAAACCATGCTACGCATTCACTGCATGCAGCATTGGTACAACCTGAGCGATGGCGCGATCGAAGATGCTCTGTACGAAATCGCCTCCATGCGTCTGTTTGCCCGGTTACATGAAAGCCAGCATCCGGGCCAAGGTGGAGCACCCATTTCGCATCATCAAGCGACAGTTCGGCTTCGTGAAAGCCAGATACAAGGGGTTGCTGAAAAACGATAACCAACTGGCGATGTTATTCACGCTGGCCAACCTGTTTCGGGCGGACCAAATGATACGTCAGTGGGAGAGATCTCACTAAAAACTGGGAATAACGCCTTAAATGGCGAAGAAACGGTCTAAATAGGCTGATTCAAGGCATTTACGGGAGAAAAAAATCGGCTCAAACATGAAGAAATGAAATGACTGAGTCAACCGAGAAGAATTTCCCCGCTTATTCGCACCTTCCCTAATAGCGCGGCTGCGATTCTACTTTTTTCACCTGAACCTGAAGAGGCGTTTGTGGCTCCGCAGTGTGGGCATGACTTTGCTGTTTCGTGTATTTCCTTGCCGCATCCTCGGCAGTAAACCATTGAACTCATTTTTTATCCTCGAGCTTATTTTTAGTTGGGATGCATAATATCCGATGTTTTATAACGATATGCATCCTATATGCTCGGGTGGGATAGATTTCCATTATGGTGAAGGATCTTCTTGAGATCCTTTCTGTAGCGTCGTAATCTCTTGCTCAGTAAACGAAAAAACCGCCCAGCAAGGCGGTTTTTCGAAGGTTCTCAGAGCTGCAACTCTTTGAACCGTGGTAACTGGCTTATGAGGAGCGCAGTAACCAAATCTGTTCTTTCAGTTTAGCCTTAACAGGCGCATAACTTCAAGACTAACTCCTCTAAATCAGTTAC
>NZ_VPEN01000052.1:0-4170 GCF_013417135.1 Acinetobacter sp. YH16051
TTAGCTTCTTCCTTTTGTTCTTTAGCACAAGCAGCTAGTCTACAAGTATCTCCCATCCTTGTAGAGTTTTCTTCCCAGGAAAAAGCAAAAGAGCTTTGGCTTACAAACACGGGGAAAACAAATATTCGTGCTCAAGTACGTATGCAAGAGTGGACTCAGCTTAATAACCAGGAAATCCTGGAACCGACTAAGAAGCTTATTGCAAGTCCACTTATTACTGAAATTAAACCTGGTCAAAGACAATTAGTACGCTTGATTAAGCCAGCCAATACTAATAGTACTCAGGAGCAGGCATTTCGAGTACTGGTAGATGAGTTGCCAGGAAGTAGTTCCGAGCAAAATAACTCGGGTTTAAATATTTTATTGCAATACTCAATTCCTGTTTTTTATAAGTCTTCGCAACCTCATAAAATTACTCAAGGTCTAACCTCGCTTGATAATATTCAGTTTAAATATACGAACGGCCAGATTTCAGTTTCGAACCGTTCTAGTTCCTATTTACGCTTAAGTCAGTTGAGTTATGTATCCACGACAGGAAATATCGTACCTTTGATATCTGGATTGATGGGTTATGTTTTGGCAGGACAAACGATGTCTTGGAACTTACCGATCAGTCTTCCAGATAATGGTGCAGGAAAGTTCCGAGTAGTTATTAATTCTGATATTAATCAACAGGTTATTCCTGTAAATAAATAAATACTTGATATGATTAGGGCTAATTACTTGAGTGTAATTTTGCTTGGACTTCTTTATGTACAAGAGGGAATAGCAAATGAAGTGACTTCTCAAGAAGTAGATTCGACCATTCAACAGGAACTTTTTTTAGATGTTATTTTAAATCAATCTAACTCAAATATTTTAGGCCATTTTCTCCAACAAGGCGATCAGCTTTATATATCTACAGAAACTTTACAAGACCTTAAATTAACTTTACCTGCTGATCTGCAAACTAATCCTGCAGGCTACTATCTTTTAGAAGACATACCTTCAGTCAAATATAAATACGATAATTCCAACCAGAAAATTTACCTTGATGTAGATATTAAAGCACTTAAACGAACTTCCTATTATCCTGCATATACTATTATTGAACCTGTCAAACTTGACCCAGCTCAAGAGCGACCAGGCGCTTTGTTTAATTACGATTTCTATAGCCAGTATTCCGAAGATTATTTCAATTTAAGTGGAACCCATGAGTTTCGTGTATTTGGCTTAGGAGAGGGAGGAATCTTAAATTTATCCTCAAATTATAGCTATACCAAAACAGATGAAGATTCCGAATTAAATGCTTTAATTCTAGATACTTATTGGCAGCGTGATTTACCTGAAAAAATGCTTACTATCAGAGTGGGTGATGATCAGTCCAAACCATTGAGCTGGAGTAGGTCTACCCGCATTAGCGGAGTAAGTCTTTCTAAAAATTTTGCTCTTCAACCCTATCAAATCACGACTCCCTTGGAATCATTTAAAGGTGAAGTAAGTTTACCATCCACAGTAGATTTGTTTATTAATGGGCTAAAGCAAACAACTCAGCAAATCATACCTGGTCAATTTGAAATTGAAGCGATCCCTATTATTACTGGAGTTGGACAAGCTCAAGTAGTTGTGACTGATATCAATGGCCAACAAAGAGTTCTTAATTTTTCTTTATATGGAACTAATCAACTGCTAAAGGAAGATTTGAGTGACTGGTCATTTAACCTAGGTTATACACGTTTAGCATATGGGGAACGTTCCTTCAAATATGATAAGGATCTGGTTACTAATACCAGTTATCGGTATGGTTTAACACAAGATTTAACTGTAGAGACACATTTGGAGTTAGCGCCTGATCTGTACTTGGGAGGAGCAGGATTTATCCAAAGACTAGGAAACCGCGCAGGTCTGTTAAATGCAGCATATTCTTTTAGTGACTATCAGGGATTAACCGGAGCTATTTATCAATTAGGATATAACTGGAATTCTAGGTACTTAACTATCTCTTATAATACGGCTCGGCAGTCAGGCGAATATTACGATATCGCGCACCTAAATGGTTTAGCATTTCCTCAGCGATCTGATCAATTTTTTCTAGGTACGAATAATAGGTTAGGCCAGTTCGGGGCAAGTTATATTTATCAAGAACAAGATTGGGATTCAACTAACGAGTTTTTAACATTTAATTGGTCTTATTCATTCCCTAACAATTATTATCTCAACTTAAGCGCAAATCATGATTTAAATGAATCAGATACCAGATATTATTTGAGCTTGAATGTTCCATTAGAAAAGAGACGAACCGTCAACTTATCCTATCAGCAAGATCAGGAACAAGAGAAGCTGTCTTTTAATGCGCGTCAGTCCGTCTCTCGTGATGTTGGTGGGTGGGGATGGCAAGTACAGGTAGATACGGCTCAGGATAATCGAAATATCCAGACTCAACTTGCCCGGATTCACAACTATGGGGAGTGGAGTTTAGGCTTACAGGAATTTAAAACCGATAACAGCTCTTCTCGAATAGCCAACGGTACATTAAGTGGAAGCCTGTTAATGATGAATCGAAGTTTATTCCCAATGCGTAGATCTTTTGATTCATTTGCTTTGATTTCAACCTCTAATATCCCTGAAGTACCAGTGAAATTAGAAAATAGATCAGTAGGAAGGACCAATAGAAACGGAGAACTGGTCGTCACCTCACTGAATCCTTACCAAAATAACAAGATCACAATCGATGCATTAGAATTACCTGCTGACTATTATATTGAAACAACAGTAAAGAATGCTGTACCAAGGTTTGGTAGTGGAGTCTTCATAGATTTTCCTGTTTACCAGATTCAGGCGATTCAAGCAGTTATTAAACAAAAAGATGGAAGCGTAATTGAAGCCGGGTCGAATGTCTGGGCAAGTCCAGATTTAAAGTCCTCAATACCAGAGCCTCTTACTGTGGTTGCACATGATGGTATGATCTATATGGAAAACCCTAAAGTAACTAAATTCTTTGTAGAGCAAAAAGACAAAATGTGTAGCTTTGAGATAAATGGTTTAGATACCCAGAAAGGTTTAATTGATTTAGGCGACTTGCTATGCGAATAATGAGCAAAAAAAAATCTCCTTTTTTATCAAGCAAAAATTTAACTTTAATGTCAGGTCTATTTTTAGGTTTGATGATTACAGGTGAAAGTCAGGCTGCTAAATGCAGTATTTCTTCTACCTCGCTTGATTTTGGTGAGGTGAGTCCTGCATTAAGTACGACTTCTACCAATATTACTCTTCGTTGTGATCCACGTTCCATAATGAAAACAAATATACGTGTGTGTTTGACCGCTACAAGTTGGCTTTATAATGATACAACCCGTTATATTTATACTAATATTTTAGGCATACCGAACCTACTTCAATCTTTGAAATATAATCTTTTTTATGACCCCGGTTTTACTCATTTAATCCAATCGCGTGATCAATTAACTGCTATGGGTTGTAGAGACTATACAATTACGGGTGGTAAGCAATTGACTGAAGTGATCCCAGTTTATGGTCTTTTTTATCCAGGACAGACAGGGGCTGCTGGTAATTACAGATCCTCTACTTTATCGCTTGAAATCCTTTATGATTTTGAAAGAAATGAGAACTATCCTCACGGCTATAACGCTAGTAATTTAAGATATTCGGACACGGCCAATATGAGTGTTTTTGCAGAATATGAGAATGTTTGTACATTACTCTCAACAACAGATTTGGATTTTGGTCAAATTGATAATTTGAACAGAGACTTACATACAAGTGGTCAAATTTCTCTGCAATGCCCTTCACGCACTACTTGGCGAGTAGGATTAAATAATGGCAAATATGCTCTGAATAATCAGAGAAGAATGTTTAATGGCAAGGATTATATAAATTATGATTTATACTTAAACAGTAACTTAACTCAAAAATGGGATAGTTCTAATAACAGGTCGCAAGGTGTAGGAACAAATGGGCAGCAACCAATCTCTGTTTACGGACATGTCCCCCAACAGCCTCTCAAAAGTGCAGGAAACTATAGTGATACTGTGACGGTCACTTTAACGTATTAATATGTAATCGTAGCAACCACAATATCATTATATACACCCGCAGGAACATTCGTGGCGCCTTCATTAATTTTTGCCCAGATTTTGAAGTTCTGATCCGTACCAGTTCCCGTACTTGCAA
>NZ_VPEN01000053.1:0-3744 GCF_013417135.1 Acinetobacter sp. YH16051
TCTCGCCTACATGAACTGTCTCATTTAGCAAATCAAGGTGAAAGCTATGAAGAGTTAGCCATTAAAATTAAAGATATGCTCAGAGATCCAGTACAACAAAAACAACTTCTTCCACATCTTAAAGATCTAGGTTTTAACGTTTAAGTACATTACAGTTCATGTAATGACGGACTAAAACCATAATTAAAGAACTATGCCTAAATTTACTGTTGCGGAATTAGCTAAAAAATATGGAATCGCTCGTACATCTATTTATGATCGTATGAAGAATGGTTCTATTAGTTATGAAATTGACTCTAAGAATCGAAAAGTCATTGATTTTAGTGAAATGCAACGTGTTTACGGTATGCCTAACAGTCAGGCTGACAGTAAGCCTGATAGTAAGGAAACTGACAACACTACAGTTGAACTGTACAAGCAATTGATTGAAGAATTACGACATGATAAATCAGTTGCCGAAGAACGTGAAAGGCGTATGTACAAAGAGATTGAGCAACTTAAAGATAAAATTGACAACCTAACATTAGCACTTGGCTATACACCTAAAAATATTCAGCCTGACAGTCAGGATTACAGTACAAATGAACAAATCCGTACAACTACAGACTTACAAGAAATTGTACAGCCCGAACAAATTACAGCAATAGAAAATAAGCCTATTCAGCAAGCTGCTACGATAACACCGGAACCTAAAAAACGAGGTTTATTGGGCCGAGTGCTACATGCTGTTTTAAGTGATGACTAGAGGTTGAATTGTTTACCAAGGCTTATTAAAACCGTGAAACATTGATTAAATAGTAGGCGTGGAACGTGAAAAATCATAAAAAAAACCCACCTTGGGGAAGGTGGGCTATCAACTAGAAACTACATCATTGATTTCTAAGGATAATTATAAAGCATTTCGTATAACGTGTATTATGTTAATTTTAGATAAACTATAGAATCCATTAGTTTTTAAACCAATAAATTAAATATTTTATGGAACTCCAGAATATTTATTCAGGCGATAC
Organism: Acinetobacter sp. YH16051; assembly: GCF_013417135.1. Classification (NCBI taxonomy): domain Bacteria; kingdom Pseudomonadati; phylum Pseudomonadota; class Gammaproteobacteria; order Moraxellales; family Moraxellaceae; genus Acinetobacter; species Acinetobacter sp. YH16051. The sequence goes on from NZ_VPEN01000053.1 coordinate 1,011, forward strand.
TTAAGCAATAAGGGTAGGGTGATTACATAAAGTATTGCAGCTAATGCCCATACCATTCCAGGAGCTGATGCCTGAGTCATAAAATAGAGGCTAGTAACTAATACAGGACCAATTATAGCCCCCAGACTATTAAAACTGCTTAATAGCCCTTGTAATTCACCTTGTCTTTCATCACTAATACCTCTGGACATCATTGCTTGCAAAGCAGGAACGGCTACTCCACCAAGGGCAAACAATGGTAACAACGCAAAAGGCACCCATTCTTCAACAGCAATAGATAAAAGAAGTAAACCAATTGCATCGCAAGCTATTCCACATAACAACGTATTTTTCTCTCCAAACCTCTTTACCATAGGGGCGATAGCAAAAGCCTGTGCAATAGAATGGCATATTCCATAACTAGCAAGGGAAACACCTGCAATAAATATACTCCAGCCATAACGATCCTGCCCATAGATAACCCATAAAGTTGCGGGGACTTGTGAAACCAATGTGATAATTAAAAAGATACCAAGCAATGGAGCCATATTAGGTTGAGTGATCAAATAGGATAATTTCTTTAATATTGATTGCTCCTGAACCTTCTCAGTCATTTTATTGCTGTGTTTTGATTCTTTTAATAAGACTGCTGTCATTATTAAATTAATCCCATTCATAAAAGCAGCAGCAAAGAACGGTGCATGTAAGTTCCATTCACCCAAAACTCCACCTATTACCGGACCCGCTATAAACCCAATACCAAAGACAGCTCCAAGGAGACCAAACCTTTTTGCACGCTCATGGGCTGGAGTAATATCTGAAACATAAGCTGTTGCAACAGCCATGTTGGCACCTGTAATTCCCGCAAAAATACGACCAATATATAGCCACAATAGAGAAGGAGCAGCAGCCATTAGGAGATAATCAGCCGTTGCACCAGCAATTGAAATAATTAATACAGGTCGACGTCCAAATCGGTCACTCAACGCTCCAAGGATAGGTGCAAAAATGAACTGCATCAGAGCATACACAGCTAATAAAGCACCATAGTGAACACCGCCTGCTTCAGCTCCAGCCAATGACCGTAATAATTCAGGCAAGATCGGCATAATTAAACCAATCCCAACAGCATCCAGAAATATAGTGATTAAAATCACGCTCAATGATTTCTTCACAAATGCCTTCTCTAGCAATGATAGAATTAATATTCTCTCACACACTCCCTATCAGTGATAGATTTATGAGTAAAAAAGATATTGCACCTCAACGTCTGACACGTGAAATAGTCCTGCGTACCGCATTGGATATGTTGAATGAAGAAGGCATAGATTCAATAACCACACGCAAGCTAGCTCAACGATTGGGTATTAAATCTCCAACTCTATATTGGCATTTCAAGAATAAATCCTTGTTAATGGAAGCAATGGCGGAAACCATTATAAATGAACACCATTTAGTTTCTTTACCCATCGATGGGATGACATGGCAAGATTGGTTGCTCGCTAATTCTGTAAGCTTTCGTCGAGCACTACTAGCTTACCGTGATGGTGCTCGTCTACATGCAAGAACTAGCCCCAGTCAAGGACATTTCAACACGATTGAGGCCCAAGTTGCGCTGTTATCTCATGCTGGGTTTTCTCCTGTTGAAGCAGTTGCATTACTTATGACATTAGGAAGGTTTATTGTTGGGTGGGTCCTTGAGGAGCAGCAAGAAGAAATAAGATCAGACCCACCATTCGAAGCCGATCCAACTATATATCCACTCATGCTCCAAGGAGTGAATACCTTACAAAATATGAATGCGGATGACATTTTTGAAAATGGGATTCGTATGGTGATTATCGGTGCTGAAAGACAACTTGATATTAAAATGCAAACTTAACTCTATACTGCTTTAAGCAACTGTTCTATTTAGTAATAAAGCTTTTATCCTTAATTATTTAACATAATAGAGCTTATACGAAACGCAATTTAAAATATTATTGTTTTTCATATAGTTATAAAATTTTGACTGACTTCAAAAACAGTAAAAAGCCGACTTAGAAACAAGTCGGCTTTTTTATGAGCAGGTTTGATACCTTTTGCCAAGAACATAGGTTATTAAATAATCAATTGATAAAATATATTCTTATTATTTCATTTACTCATAAAATATATTCATTATAATGTTGTGTATTCGATCGAATACAATAAAGAGGAACTTTCATGACCGAGATTAAACGTCTCCCTGAATTTGATGAATGGCTAGATAGCATTAAAGACAGTATGACCCGTCTTAAACTGAATCGAAGATTAGATAAGGTTCAGCGTGGTAATTGGGGCGATGTAAAGCATCTTCAAGAAGGTGTTTGGGAAATGCGAGAGTTCTTCGGACCAGGTTGGCGCATGTATTACATCAAACATGGTGATGTAATCATTGTGATGCTTGGAGGTGGTGATAAATCTACACAGCAAAAGGATATAGAACGAGCTGTTGATTTATCAAAATCTTTAGAGGATTGAAAAATGGTTAAAATAGCTGATCTACCTAGCTTTGACATGGCAGAAGCACTTAAGAGTGAAGAAGATATTGTAATGTATCTTAATATGGTTCTTGAAGAGAATGACCCTGCTGAACTAGCTCATGCACTTGGTGTAATTGCTAAAGCTCGTGGTATGACTCAAATCGCTAAAGAAGCAGGAATTGGACGTGAAGCACTTTACAAAGCACTCCGTCAAGATTCAGCACCTCGTTTTGATACGATTAATCGTGTAG
>NZ_VPEN01000054.1:0-4028 GCF_013417135.1 Acinetobacter sp. YH16051
GCCATGTGTGAAAATTTGATATTTTAAAAGTTGCCGATCGGCAACTTTTAGCGGTTTGGGGGATTTATCATTTTCCGACAGCAGGAGGGAATGCACGCTTCCGCGTTTCTCTCCGAGAAACAAAAAAACGGCCTCTGAAAAAGATAAAAATAAGCCCCAAAAGTTGGGGCGTTTTGAAATCTTTTTTAGGTGGTGTCTCTGGCACTTTTAAACAACTCATGGATGCCACAGGTCCATTATGGAAGAAGCAGGCTTTTAAAGGAAAATTAGCCGCAGGATTTACTGTTTCCTCATTACCTGCTGGGGATAAGCAATCGACCCTGATTTCGCTTTTCACCTTTTCGATGCAACACGGTATGGTATGGGTCGGCAACCCTATTTTACCTGAGCAACATCAAGGTGTTCCGTATACGCAAGCAGCCAATCGTCTCGGCTCATGGTCTGGTCTTATGGCACAAGCCGAACATGCCAGTGCGGCAGATGCTTTTGATATTGGCGATATTAAAACCGCTCAGTTATTTGGACAAAACTTTGCATTTCGCTTAAATGCATATCAAGGAACATGATCAAATGAAAGAGTCTAGTCTTTAATTTCCATATGTTTTTTAATCTCGGGCATTACTACATTAAAAACATTAGGTGTTATCAATAGTTTCTTTTCTATGTGAATGTCAGCATGGATTAGGAATATCTCTTATGAAGAAGATCCTGTCAGGATGATGGGTTTTCTTTATTTATCTTACAAATTCTGAAAATATCTATACGTTGCCATCATTCTTATCTTTTTTGCAGCATTTATCGCTGGAGAATGAATAACCCTCATATCCATTAAATACACATCCCCTTGTACGCCAGTTAATTCAATGATCTCTAATTTTTTATTCTGAAAATCAAAAGGCTGATTTAATATTTTCGTACTCAATAAATGATTCAGCTGACTTGAAGAAGATCGTTCAGTTAAATGATGTGAACCTTTCAAAACTAGAGTTCCACCACCATGAGGTTGAATATCATCAATGATTAAAAAAAATTGCAGTGACTCAAAAGCTGTTGAATGTGAATCGACATGCCATTTTAAATCATTCAGTGTCCATTTTTCCTGTTGAGGTAATGTCAGTAGAAGTTGCTGTTTCTGATCAGAGTAAAACTTTTTAGCAAAAATTTTGAATACAACTTCACCCAAAATATCTGAATATTTTTCTAAAGTTTTTGGCTGTTTAACTGTTCTGGACAACATGACAATCTGTTGAAAATGACTCAATTTTTTCAATTCTTTAGAGATTATTTTATTATTTTCATAAATTTTTAAACGTTTCAGTTCTTCAACCAAACTCTCTTTGATTAAATTTACTTCTTTTTTATCAATAAACTGAGATAGCTTAACAATTCCATCAACACTTAAGTCAGTTTTAATTTGTTTTAACTTTATTTGATCCAAATCGGCTCCATTATGATTCATTTTAAAAATTTCCAATCCCTAAGATTCAATCAGCTCTACTTAGGCAATAGCCTTAATAAACCAGCATTTTTTCCATCTTCCAACACCCAAATCGAGCCATTATATGCAGTATGAGGTGGTGTTTCAAAAAGTATGCTGAAACAAAGCAGGTTGAATTTTGATAAAATAGAGAAATGCGAATAACTCTAGAAATCAAATGTCCAACCTGCCTCAGTGACAGTATAAAGAAAAATGGCATCAAAGTAGATGGGAAACAAAACTATCAGTGCAAAGACTGTAAACGTCAGTTTATTGGTGACCATGCTCTGAGCTATCTAGGATGTCATTCAGGCATTACTCGAAAAATATTACAGTTGATGGTCAGAGGTAGTGGTATACGAGATATCGCTGAAGTTGAGCGAATCAGTATCGGTAAAGTTTTACGTACTTTAACCGAATCGACCTACCAAATTCAGCCTAAACAAAGTCATTATGAGTCTCTTGAAGTTGATGAGTTTTGGACTTTTGTGGGAAATAAAAATAATAAACAATGGCTTATTTACGCCTACCATCGAGAAACAGGTGAGATTGTTGCTTATTTTTGGGGTAAAAGAGACTTAGCTACAGTTCAACGATTGAAGGCAAAGCTTAAACAATTAGGTATTCACTACACCCGAATTGCAAGTGATCATTGGGACAGTTTCATAACTGCTTTTAAAAACTGCAAGCAAAGTATTGGTAAATTTTTTACTGTAGGTATTGAAGGTAATAATTGCAAAATAAGGCATCGAATTAGGCGCGGTTTTAGAAGGAGTTGTAATTTTTCAAAAAAGATTGAAAACCATTTTAAAGCTTTCGACTTAACCTTTTTTTACATCAATAATGGCTTCATTTAATGTCAGCATACTTTTTGAAACACCACCCGAAATTTTTATGGGTATCGTGTTAATAGGCTTAGCGTTACGACTTCTCTTAACATTCAACTGAATAGCCTAAGCAGAAAAGTAAAAACAACTACCTCGACTACTAAACACAATAAAAGCTAAAAGCAAGTGCTCTCAACTTCTCAACTCGCCTCCAAAGCGTCGCACTTCGTGCTTTGGCTTTGGAAACGGTTGAGAGAGTTTCGGCAATACTCACCCTAAGGGCAGCCATTTGAAAAAATGACATATCCCCTAAGTATTGCCGATTTACCTGTATATATTTGGCTTCGGAGCCACGTATATCGGTCGTATCCGCACATAGCTTTGCTGACTATGCAGACAAGGACTCAAAGTCTTGCACCTCGCTCCACGCGCTCCCTGTCGTTACATTGCCTGTATCTCTGCGAGGGTTTCCCCAACGTACAACTTAACAAGTCCTATGTAACTACTCCTAACGCTCCGCCTATGTGAAGTTCCCCTGTAAGCGGTTTAGCCTTTCGACTATAGCTACAATACGCCAGTGACACTTATTCCTACCACACGTACTGCATGCCGACCGTAAAACGGACACGCAGAAGCGGGCAAAGCTCGATCTAGGATGCTTATTTGATGGTTTAAAACACGAATTAACGAAGACTTATCATTTTGAGGCTTGATATAAACACTGTTTATTGTGAAAATAGAGTTCAGGTACAAGCCTTTTGGTGAAATCATAACGGTCGCCAAACCTTATGATCTTCGTTACTTGATGTTAGTTCCATCAAATAACTGCGTACCGCTGAATTTACTTGAAAACCCCTCTAAGTTGCAAGACTTAGAGGGGTTTTTGTTTAGAATTTTACATTACAAGTTACTTATTCTTGTTTAAAGCAAATTTTCGCTTCTTAATCACAGTAAGTGGCTTTTCTTGTGGAGCCATATTTTTCTGAATGGTTCCCTGCTTCATCTCTACTGGGACAGCACTATTTTCAGTAGTCTTTGGATTAGATTCTTTAGGCTTTGACTCTGTTGGCTTTTGCAGAGTTGCTTCCTTATTTTTAATTTTTATATAAATTTTATGAGCAACTGTATTGTGCTCCTTAATTTCCCTGTTCTTATCAGCCAATTTTTTATACTGTTCCTTAAAAGGTTTTATAAATTTTTTGATAGCTGATAAGAACACGGCTTCTTCAGGATATATGTCCGCTAATGTCTTAGGTGTTTCCTTTTGCACGAAATTGATGAGATCGGCTGGAAATTTATTAAGAATCTCTGGAGTAGCAAAGCTTACAAAATCATAGTCATGATAAGAAATTACAGCATATCGGGTATTTTTCTTAGTCGGACTTTTAATATAACCTTTGACTGTTGCCTCTCCTTGATCAAGTAACTTTTTCAAATAGAAATCTTTGATTTGGTTTTCTATAAGCGCATTACCTCTATAGAACCTAAGCTTCTGACTGATTTCCGCCTGTTCTTCCAGGTTGTCTTCATCAACAAGTTTTAGCTGTTCGGATTGGTTAAGGAATTGAGCATAATTATATTGAGCCAGTTCGGATGTCCAAATCAGTAACTGATCAAGGTTTTTAGGCATAGGAACTTTCAAATCATTCAAATCAAGCTTTTTAATGGGCGCAAGTTCTTCTTCCTTAAACTCTGTTCTTTCTAAACTTGATTGCTTTAACATA